>DASQTS010000175.1:0-3985 GCA_035641775.1 Thermoleophilaceae bacterium | reverse complement strand
ATCCCGGTGACGTCGATCGCGCGCACCCTCGTCGATCTCACCCAGTTCCTCGGCCGTGATCGGATCCTCAGGGCGATGAGGGAGGCGGAGTTCAAGCGGCTGCTGGACCACGACGCCCTCGATGCCGCGGTTCAGCGAGCTCGGGGACGACGCAACATCACGGTTCTGCGGGCCGCGCTCGCGCAGCACGGACAGGGACAGATAGTGCGTGATGAGCTCGAGCACCGGTTTCTCGAGCTCGTCCGCAAGGCCGGTCTCCCGCCACCCGAGACGAACGTCAAGGTGAAGACCAAGCGCTGCTCCTACATCGTCGACTGTCTCTGGCGCGCGGAGGGGGTGGCCGTCGAGCTGGACGGCCGCGCGGCGCACGCGATCCCCGCCGCGTTCGAGCGGGACCGCGAGCGCGACGCCGCACTCAGCGCGATCGGCCTACGTCCGGTCCGCTTCACGTGGCAGCGGGTCAACGCGGGAGGCGACGAGGTCATCGCGGACCTCGTCGGCATCCTCACCCGACGAGGTGGCGCATGAATTCGGCGTACAGCGCCGGATCGATGCGCCACTTGGGGGCTATGGGGGGTTGACCGCCGCCATGAAGCGGTCCAGCTTGTCCGGGTCGAGGTCGTAGCCCTCGCCGGACCGCAGCCCCGAGCACACGTCGAGCGCGAATGGCTGCACGGTGTCGATTGCCTCGCGCGCGTTCTCCGGGTTCAGGCCGCCGGCCAGCCAGAGCGGCACGTCGATGCGCTCGCGGATCTCGCGACTCAGCGCCCAGTCGTGACGGCGCCCCGTGCCGCCGAGCTGCTTGACCTCCAGGCTCGGGTTCCCCGAGTCGAGCAGGATCGCGTCCACGTCCGGCGCGACGGCGACCGCCTCCTCGACGGACTCGCGGCCGGTCACGTGGATGACCTGCACCAGCTTCACGCCCGGCATCGCGCGGCGCAGCTCCGCATGGGCGCCCTGCGGTAGCGCATCCACGAGCTGGAGCGCGCGCGCCTTCACGAGCCGGTTCTGCTCGACGAGCTCGTCGACGGTCTGAAGAGGCGTGAGGAGGAACGCATCGATCCCCGGCGGGACCTCGGCGGCGATCTCCGCGGCCTTCTCGTTCGAGATCGGCCCCGGCCCGGAAGGCATCGGGGACACCAACCCCACCGCCGAGGCGCCGGCCTCGATCGCCATCCACACCTCCTCGATGCTCTTCATGCAGCAGACCTTGACTCGGGTGCGGGCGGGCGGCCTCATGAGCGGCCAAGAATCTAGCCTGCGGAGAATGGAGCGAATCTGCGTCTTCTGCGGCGCCAGCCCGGGCGCCCGGCCCGAGTACCGGGCGGCGACCGCCGACCTGGCGCGCGTGCTCGCCGCAGAGGGCGTGGGGGTGGTGTACGGAGGCGGCGGCGTTGGGCTCATGGGAGCGCTCGCGGACGCCGTGCTCGCCGAGGGCGGCGAGATCACCGGCGTGATCCCGCGCTCGCTCGTGGACCGCGAGATCGCGCACCCCGACGTGCAGGACATGCGCGTCGTGGCCTCGATGCACGAGCGCAAGGCGCTGATGGCGGAGCTCGCGGACGCCTTCGTGGCGCTGCCGGGCGGGATCGGGACCCTTGAGGAGCTCTTCGAGGTCTACACCTGGGCGCAGCTCGGGCTCCACCAGAAGCCCTGCGCGCTCCTGAACGTAGCGGGCTACTACGACGCGATCGCGGACTTCCTCGCCCACGCCGTAAGCGAGCGCTTCCTGCGCGATGAAACGCGCGCGCTTCTGATGGTCGAGGACGAGCCCGCGGCGCTACTCGAGCGGCTCGGGGCGTTCAAGCCGCAGGCCGCGGTGCCCAAATGGATCGACCGCGAGGAGACGTAGTTGCCGCGGAGTAACCTGCCGCTCCCCATGGCCGACCCCAACGTCGGAGAGATCCTCGTCCAGCCGGACGAGCTCGCGCACCGGGTGCGCGAGCTGGCCGACCAGATCTCCCAGGACTACTCCGGCAGGGACGTGCTCCTGATCGGCGTGCTGAAGGGCGCGGTCTTCTTCCTCGCGGATCTCATGCGGCAGCTCGAGGTGGACTGCGAGGTCGACTTCATGGCCGTCTCGTCGTACGGGTCGTCGACCGATTCCTCAGGCGTCGTCCGCATCCTCAAGGACCTCGACGCCTCGATCGAGGGGCGCCATGTCCTGATCGTGGAGGACATCGTGGACTCGGGGCTCACGCTCTCCTATTTGTTCCGGATGCTCGGGGCGCGATCGCCCGCGTCGCTCGAGGTGTGCGCGCTGCTCACGAAGCCCGACCGGCGCGAGGTGGACATGCCGATCCGCTACGTGGGCTTCGAGATCCCGAACAAGTTCGCGATCGGATACGGCCTCGACCACGCCGAGCGGTACCGCAATCTGCCCTACGTTGCGGTCCTGAACGAGCCCTGAACGCTCGATTTCACCCGCGAAAACGGCGGATTCGAGCGCTACACCACTGCTACGCTTGCGTTTCACTACGTAGGACGTTTTGCCTTGAGCCGATTCTTCAAGAGCGCCGCTTTCCCGATCCTCATAGTCGTCGTGCTGGCCTTCTTCGCACAGAAGCTGATCAGCCCTGGCGACAAGACCGAGCCGCCGAAGTACTCCGCCTTCCTGACGCAGGTCGAGCGCGGCGAGGTCAAGGACGCGACGCTCAGCACGAAGAACAACCGGGTCGATGTGGAGCTGCGCGACGGGCGGAAATACCAGACCGCCTATCCGGATAACACCGAGCAGAACCTGGTGAACACGCTGCGCGCGGAGGACGTGAGCGTGGACGTGAAGCCAAAGGGCGGATCAGGCTGGCTCACGGCGCTGACCTACATCCTGCCGTTCGTGATCTTCCTGCTGTTCTGGCTCTTCATCATCAACCAGATGCAAGGCGGCGGGTCGAAGGTCATGTCCTTCGGCAAGTCGCGCGCGAAGCGGATGTCGGTTGACTCGCCGAAGATCACGTTCCGCGACGTCGCGGGCGTGGACGAGGCCGTGGAGGAGCTCCACGAGATCAAGGAGTTCCTCGAGAACCCCAAGAAGTTCCAGGCGCTCGGCGCGCGCATCCCCAAGGGCGTTCTCCTGTACGGGCCGCCCGGCACCGGCAAGACGCTGCTTGCGCGTGCTGTCGCGGGCGAGGCCGGCGTGCCGTTCTTCTCCATCTCGGGCTCGGACTTCGTCGAGATGTTCGTCGGCGTCGGCGCCTCGCGCGTGCGTGACCTCTTCGAGCAGGCGAAGCAGAACTCGCCGTGCATCATCTTCATGGACGAGATCGACGCGGTGGGCCGTCACCGCGGCGCCGGTCTCGGCGGCGGCCACGACGAGCGCGAGCAGACGCTCAACCAGCTCCTCGTGGAGATGGACGGCTTCGAGATGAAGGACAACATCATCCTCATCGCCGCCACGAACCGCCCGGACATCCTGGACCCGGCGCTGCTGCGCCCGGGCCGCTTCGACCGCCAGATCGTGGTCGACCGCCCGGACCGCAAGGGCCGCCAGAAGATCCTTCAGGTGCACACGCGCGGCAAGCCGCTCGCGAAGGAGATCGACCTCGACGTGCTGGCCGGCCAGACCCCCGGCTTCACCGGCGCCGACCTCCAGAACCTCGTAAACGAGGCCGCCCTGCTCGCCGCCCGCATGGGCAAGCGCGAGATCGACCACCTCCAGCTTGAGGAGGGGATCATGCGCGTGATCGCGGGCCCGGAGAAGAAGACCCGCGTGATGTCCGAGAAGGAGCGCCGCGTGACGGCGTTCCACGAGATGGGCCACGCGCTCGTGGCCCACTACCTCGAGAACACAGACCCCGTCCACAAGATTTCCGTGATCTCGCGCGGCCAGGCGCTCGGTTACACAATCTCGCTGCCGACCGAGGACAAGTTCCTCACCACGCGCGCAGAGCTCTCAGACACGATGGCGATGACGCTCGGCGGCCGCGCGGCGGAGGAGATCGTGTTCGGCGAGGTCACGACCGGCGCCTCGAACGACCTCGAGAAG
>DASQTS010000174.1:0-4579 GCA_035641775.1 Thermoleophilaceae bacterium | reverse complement strand
CCATGGCGATCCCGCACCGCCTGAGGCATCCTCCCGGCGCTCTCTGAGTCGTCGAGTGGCACGCACTCAAGGGCCGGGTGCTGAGCCACGTCGGCAGGAGCGTCCGCATCGCGAGCATGACACTGACAGCAGGCGCATGTGCCGATGAAGGTCACGCCCGCCTACCGCAGCGCGGGCCGCAGACTTCGTTATCGCTTTCGCGCGAAAGTAGGAGCCTGGCAACGTCGGCGCATGCACTCCGGCAGTGGAGCCAGCCGGACTCCGGGCGACCCATCTTCCTGGGTTTCGACCGGAAATGCTCCTGGAGCGAAAGGCGGTCGCCGGCGGGGGGTCACTGGTCACGCTGCTCCCCTTATGAAGAGCCCAATCGCAGCCTTCCGCGGCTTGCTCTGTCATGCCCTGGGCTACCGAGCGTGACTCGCCAGGAGCTCTCGGAACTGAGAGAGGGGCATGTCCTCCGGGATGAGACCCGTTCCGCTACAGGTGAGGCAGTCCTTCGTCCTCTCTCGAACGATGCGCCCGCCCGCGGTTACCGTCTCGACGTAGCCCCGACCGCCGCACTCCTGGCACGGCGCCTTAACGGAGACCGTTAGCTCAGCTGACGAGTGCTCACCACCCACCATCTCGCGAGCAATGTACCGCTCAGACCGTATGGGCACGAACCGTGCCCCACCCGCATGCCGTCAACAAGAGGGCTGACCCCGCGGTCGATCCCGTTCGCCTCAATAGTGGGTTGCCTCGTCGCACTGGATCGCGCGCCTTGGCGTAATGCCGCTTCTTCGGCCGGAATCGTTGGCCACAGGGCCAGCGAAGCGCATGGTACTCCTCTAATCGCGCAGTAGGCGTTGTGAGGGCTAGCCGGACTCGAACCGGCGGCCTCCTGGGTGCGATGCGGGGATGCGATTGTGCGGTAGAGGCGGCGTTTGTGGCTCCAGATAGCGAAACCGTCGCTCACTGGATGCCGCCGCGCCAATGTACAGATAGCCGCGGATTACCGTGGATTACGTTCGATTGGGCACCGGAGGCCGGTCCCGTGCCCATTCATCTCGCGGAAGCACATGCGCTAGTGCGTCGTGCGGCTCGGACACGGCTTTCGTGCGAAGCGGGAGCGTGGCGGTGCTTAATGCCTACACGGGTGGAGGCAGGCGATCAGCGTCACGCGACACGACTGCTAATCGTCCCTTGCGGTAGCGAATGATGTCTCGTTCGAGACGCCCGCTTGTCGCGTGCGGGAGTCTCACGTCCCCAGCGGAGACCCCCCGGTGAACAAGGGTCGGAAATCGCCCGGCTGAGCAATGGATTTCCAACCCCCGACGTATCCCTGTTGACAAAAGGGCGATTTTCGGCCCCCGAAACGACCACAACACGAGGAGCCAGATGACCATGAACACGCCCCCGATCGTGTCCCCGCAGGAGTGGAAGGTCGCGCGCGAGGAGCTACTGGTGGAGGAGAAGGAGCTGACCAACGCGCGTGATGCGCTGGCCGCCAAGCGCCGCCGGATGCCGAGAATGGCCGTGGATAAGCAGTACCGATTCGAGGGCCCGAACGGTTCCGCGGGCCTGCCCGACCTTTTCGAGGGACGCCGTCAGCTGATCGTCTACCGCTTCTTCTTCGAGCCGGGCGTCCACGGCTGGCCCGAGAGTGGATGCCCCGGCTGCTCCTGGGTCGCCGATCAGATCACCCACCCTGCCCATCTGAACGCTCGCGACACAACGATTGCGCTCGTCTCGCGCGCCCCGCAGGCCGACATCGAGCGCTGGAAGGTGCGGATGGGCTGGGAAGCGCTCCCGTGGTACACGCTGACCGACGACTTCGACACCGACTTCGACGTCGGCGAATGGCACGGCACCAACGTCTTCTTCCGCGACGACGACGATCGGATCTTCCGCACGTACTTCGTCGACGGCCGCGGCGACGAGGCGTTGGGCGGCCTCTGGGCCTATCTCGACATCACCGCGCTCGGACGCCAGGAGGATTGGGAGGACTCGCCCGAGGGCTACCCGCAGACCCCGGCCAACGTGTGGATCAGGCGCCACGACGAGTACGACGCGCCGGCCGGCTCAGAGGCGGCCGAGGCGATGGCCGTGCAGGTCGAGCGCGGCCGGGCCGCGGGGCAGACCAAGAGCTCGGGCTCGTGATCGCCCACGTCGGAGGCGTGCCGGTGGAGGAGGTCCTGCTGCCTTGGGTGAGCGGGACGGGTGCGGCGCTGCTGTTGGCGCGTGCCTGGCTCGCTTCGCGCCTTGGTCGAGGACCCGGTAGCCGCCGGGGCCTTTCGTGCGGCCGAGCGATGGATTTCCGGGCTTCGCTGGATCTCTGTTCATAAAGCGGCATTTCCGCCCACGAACGACCGGAAAGGCAGAAGCCAGATGAGCTCGGAAGCCACTCAGACACGCAAGAGGACGACGACCGCCTGGGTGGTCGGCCTGACCGCGATCGGCTCTCTGATGGCGGCCCTCGACACGCTTGTGGTGTCGACGTCACTGAGCACGATCCGACTCGATCTGGGCGCCTCGATCGAGGACCTGGAATGGACGGTCAACGCCTACAACCTGAGCTTCGCGGTCCTGCTGATCACCGCCGCCGCGCTCGGCGACCGGCACGGGCGCCGGGCCTTCTACGCGATCGGGCTGGGCCTGTTCTCCGCGGCCTCCGTGGCGGCCGCACTGGCGCCCAGCGCCGGCTTTCTCGTCGCGGCCCGAGCAGCCCAGGGGGCCGGTGCGGCCCTGGTGCTGACGCTGGGGCTGACCCTTTTGACCGCCGCCTTCCCGCCCCAGAAGCGAGGAGCGGCGATCGGCCTGTTCAGCGCCGTCACGGGGATCGCGGTCGCGCTCGGCCCGCTCGTGGGTGGCGCGATCGCCGAGGGCATCGACTGGACGTGGATCTTTTGGCTCAACGTGCCGATCGGCGTGGCCGCGATCCCGCTCGTGCTCAGGAAGATCGAGGAGAGCTACGGCGGCGACACCGGTCTCGACATTCCCGGCCTGGCCCTGATCAGCGCCGCCGGGTTCGCGCTCGTCTGGGGGCTAGTGCGGGGCAACGCCGCCGGCTGGGACAGCGTCGAGATCATCGGAGCGCTCGTGGCCGGAGCGGTGCTGGTGCCGGCGTTCATCGCCTGGGAGCTGCGGGCGGCGGAGCCGATGGTGCCGATGCGCTTCTTCCGCTCCCGCGCCTTCTCGGCCGGGAACACGGCGATCTTCTTCACGCTCGCCTCGCTGTTCGGCGCGGTCTTCTTCTTCGCGCAGATGCTGCAAACGGCGCTCGGCTACGGGCCGCTCGATGCCGGACTGCGGCTGATGCCGTGGACCGTCACCTTCATCACGGTGGCCCCGCTCGTCGGGTATTTGGTGGAACGCGTCGGCGAGCGTCCGTTCATGGTCGCCGGACTGTCGCTGCAGGCAGTGGCGATGGGTTGGATCGCGCTGATCGCGGACTCCGGGCTCACCTACTCGGAGTTCGTGCTGCCGTCGATCCTCGCCGGCGTCGGGGTCTCGATGGCGATCCCCGCAGCGCAGAACTCGGTAGTGGGCTCATTCTCCGTCGCCGACATCGGGAAGGCAGCCGGCGCGAACAGCATGATGCGCGAGCTCGGCGGTGTCTTCGGGGTCGCGGTAGCTGCCGCGGTATTCGCCGGCGCCGGCAGCTACGCCTCACCCGGCGCGTTCCTCGACGGGTTCGCCCCCGCGGTGGCCGTCCTGGCCGGATTCTCAGCGGTCGGTGCGGTTGTCGCCCTCGCCCTACCGGGTCGTCGCCAGCCGGCGGAGTCCGTCCCGGTCGGCGCCGTCCCGGCGCTCGAGGGCGTGGGCGGAGGCTGATCACAATTGAGAGGACGATGACGCCACGTCAGTCCAGCCCGGTCGTCCATCTGGAGCTCCACACGGCTGACCTGCCGCAGGCCCGCGACCTCTACGCCGAGCTCTGCGGCTGGCGCCCGGAATGGATCGAGACGCGAGCCGGCTCCTACCTCTCCCTGGAGCTCGGCGACGGGCTCGGGGGAGGGATCGTCGAGTGCCCTGTCCGCGGCCCGCTTTGGTTGCCGTACGTCGAGGTCGACGGAATCGGCGATGCCACCGACCGGGCGCGCGGGCTCGGCGCCTCCGTCCTCCTGGAGCCCCGGGAGGGCGCGGCCGGATGGCGAAGCGTGGTCCGCTCCGCCGCTGGCGGCGAGCTCGCCTTCTGGCAGCCGAAACGGAGAAGGTCATGAACGACGCCCGACTGCTCGAGGCCGCCCGTGCGGGGAACGAGGATGCCTTCGCTCGGCTTGTTAAGCCCTACCGCCGCGCTCTCCACGCCCACTGCTACCGGATGCTCGGCTCGGTGGCCGACGCCGAGGACGCAGTCCAGGACGCGCTGCTTAGCGCCTGGCGAGGGCTCGCGAAGTTCGAGGGGCGAAGCTCGCTGCGCTCGTGGCTGTACACGATCGCGACGAACGCCTGCCTCCGAGCGATCGAGCGGCGGCCCAAGCGGGTGCTGCCGATCGACTACGCGCCCGCCGCCGACCCCCACGACGGCCTGGCCGAACCCCTGGTCGAATCGGTCTGGCTCGAGCCCTATCCCGACGAGCGCCACGGCCTCGAGGAC
>DASQTS010000173.1:0-13180 GCA_035641775.1 Thermoleophilaceae bacterium | reverse complement strand
GCGCGCGAGCGCGGCGCCCGCATCCTCGGCTACCTCCGCGGCTACGCGTCCACCTCGGACGCCCACCACCTGACAGCCCCGGAGCCGAGTGGCCGCGGCGCGGCGAAGGCGATGGAGCTGGCGCTGAAGGATGCCGGGATCACGGCGGACGACGTGCTGTACGTGAACGCGCACGGCACCTCCACGCCGCTCAACGACCGATCCGAGACGAACGCCATCAAAACGGCGCTCGGTGAGGAGCGCGCCGCGAGCATCCCGGTGAGCTCGACCAAGTCCGCCATCGGGCACCTCCTCGGCGCGGCCGGCGCCGTGGAGGCGATCGCCACGCTGCTCGCGCTCCGCGACCGGATCGCCCCGCCCACGCTGAACTACGCCGAGCCCGATGAGGGGCTCGACCTCGACTACGTCCCCAACGAGGCGCGGCCGCTGCAGAACGGCGACGCCCGCGCGATCGGCCTCTCGAACGCCTTCGGCTTCGGCGGGCACAACGCCGTCCTCTGCCTGGAGGCCTCATGAGCGCACTCGCGGACCGGATGCCCGCCGAGCGGATCTCGCCCCTGCTGAAGGAGCCTCGCGAGGTCACCGCGCGCGATCGGCTCGAGCTGCTCTGCGACCCCGGCTCGCTGCACGTGATCCGCTCGACTGTGCTGCCACGCCGCGAGTCGAAGCGCCTGCAGGAGGGCGACGGCGTCGTCGGCGCCGCCGGCACGATCGCCGGGCGGCCCGTGTACTGCTACGCGCAGGACGCGTCGTTCGCGGGCGGCTCGCTCGGCGAGGCCCACGCCGAGACGATCGTCCGCGTCATGCAGCTCGCCGGCCGCGCCGGCGTGCCCGTCATCGGCTTCATCGCGTCGGGTGGGGCCCGCATGGACGACGGCATCGCGGCGCTCGCGGGCTACGGGCGCATCTTCCGCGAGAGCGTCCGGCTGTCCGGCAAGGTCCCGCAGATCTCCGTGATCACCGGCGTGTCCGCGGGCGGCGGCGCCTACTCGCCCGCGCTCACCGACTTCGTCGTGATGACCGAGGGCTCGGCGATGTTCCTCACCGGCCCGGGCGTCGTGCGCGAGGTCACCGCCGAGGAAGTCTCGATAGACGAGCTCGGCGGCCCCCGCGTGCACTCGAAGAACGGCGTCTGCCAGTTCGTGGCCGGCAACGACCACGAGGCCGTGGGGATCGTGCGCGAGCTGCTCGCGCACCTGCCGCAGCGCGCCGGCGACACCCCGCCGCTCGGCCTTCCGGCGCCGGTGCCCGCGCTCGACCCGGAGGCCTGCGTGCCGAGCTCGCCGCGCTCGGTCTACGACGTGCGCGGCGTGATTCAGGCCCTCGTGGACAACGAGGAGCTGCTCGAGGTCTCGCCGCGCTGGGCGCGCAACATGGTCACCGCGTTCTGCCGGATCGACGGGCGGCCGGTGGGCGTGATCGCCAACCAGCCCTGGTACCTCGGCGGGGTGATCGACGCGGACGCCGCGCAGAAGGCGGCGAAGTTCGTGCGCTCCTGCAACGCGTTCGGCCTGCCGCTGGTTGTGCTCGTCGATACGCCGGGCTTCCTGCCGGGGACGAAGCAGGAGGGGCTCGGCGTGATCCGCCACGGCGCGAAGCTGCTCCACGCGTTCGCCGAGGCGGTGGTGCCGAAGGTGACCGTCGTGCTGCGCAAGGCCTACGGCGGCGGCTTCATCACGATGAACTCGAAGGACCTCGGCGCGGACCTCGCGCTCGCCTGGCCCGAGGCACAGATCGGGATCATGGGCGCGCGCCAGGCGGTCGGGATCGTTCACAAGCGCGCGATCGCGGCCGCGGAGGATCCCGAGCGCGAGCAGGACCGCCTCGCCGCCGAATACGCGGACGAGCACGTCTCCGCGGCGGTCGCGGCGCGCGAGGGGTTCGTCGACGAGCTGGTCACGCCGGCGGACACGCGCCGCCGCCTCTCGGGCGCGCTCACGGCACTGTCGGGCGCGGGCGCGCATGGCAACGGCGGAGGGAACATCCCGCTGTGATGTACGTCGCTCTCGGCGACAGCTTCACCGCAGGCCTCGAGCCCGGTCAGCCCCGCTGGCCGGACGAGCTCGCGCGCCGGCTCGGCGGCGGCTACGTGAACCTCGCCGAGGTGGGCGCGACGAGCGAGCAGGTGGAGCTCGAGCAGCTCGAGCGCGCGCTCGAGCTGGCGCCGGACGTCGTTACGATCGTCTGCGGCGCGAACGACGTGCTGTTCTCGACGCGTCCGGACCCGGACGAGTACGCCGAGCGGCTGACGCGGATGTTCGTGCGGCTGAAGCGCGAGCTGCCGAACGTCGAGGTGATCACGGCGACCTACCCGGACATCTCCCGCTTCGCGAACCTGCGCCCGCGCACGCGGGCGCGCGTGGAGGATGGGATGCGCCGCTTCAACGCCGCGCTGCGGCGCGTGGCCCGCCGCCACGACGTGGTGCTGATGGACAGCACCGAGCACCCGGCCGCCAGCGAGCGCGCGACCTTCGCCGCCGACGGCTTCCACCCCTCGCCCGAGGGGCACAAGCGCGCGGCCGCCGAGTTCATGCGCGCGCTCCGGAAGCGCCTGCGGCTGGCGGCGTGACCGCCGCCGCGCCGGCGGTACCCGAGCGCTTCACCACGAACGGGCACACCGTCACCGAGGAGGATGTCCTCCGGTTCGCGCACCTGACCGGCGACACGCATCCGCTCCACACCGACCCGGTGTGGGCCGCGGAGAGCCGCTTCGGCGAGCAGATCGCCCACGGCCTCCTCGTGCTGTCCTTCGCGATCGGCCTGCTCCCGTTCGAGCGTGAGCGGATCGTCGCGCTGCGGCGCGTGTGCGACGCCGTGTTCAAGCGACCTGTGAAGATCGGCGACACGGTGACGGTCGAAGGCGAAATCGTGCGCACGAGGGAGCTCGACGTGCACACAGAGTTGCTGGAGCTGCGCCTGCGCGTTCTGGGCGACGGCCGGCTCGCTGTGCGCGGGAGCGTGGAGCTGGTCTGGCGCCGCGAGGGCGCCTGATGGTCGCCGGCAAGCGGCTCCTGATCACGGGTGTGCTTACGAAGGGCAGCATCGCCTACTCAGTGGCCGAGCGCGCCCAGCAGGAGGGCGCGCAGGTGGTTCTCACCGGCTTCGGCCGTACGCGCCGGATGACCGAGCGGGCCGCGGCGCGGCTCCCCGATCCGCCCGACGTGCTCGAGCTGGACGTGAACAACGCCGCCGACTTCGAGGCGCTCGTGGCCGAGCTGCGCGAGCGCTGGGGCGGCGTCGACGGCGCGCTGCACGCGATCGCGTTCGCGCCGGGCGACGCGCTCGGCGGCAACTTCATGTCGGCCCCGCCAGAGTCGGCGGAGGTGGCCTTTCGCACGAGCGCATACTCGTTCAAGGCGCTCGCCGAGGCGCTCCTGCCGCTGATGGACGAGGGCAGCAGCGTGGTGGGCATGGACTTCGACGCCACGGTGGCGTGGCCGGTCTACGACTGGATGGGCGTGGCGAAGGCGGCGCTCGAGTCGGTGAACCGCTACCTCGCGCGCGACCTTGGCGAGAGCGGCGTGCGCGTGAACCTCGTGTCCGCCGGCCCGGTGGAGACGCCGGCGGCGCAGGGCATCCCGGGCTTCGACCAGCTCGCCGGGCTGTGGGAGAAGCAGGCGCCGCTCGGGTGGGACCCGGCTGACGCCGCCGCGGTGGCCGACGCGGTGCTGTTCCTCCTGTCGGACGCCTCGCGCCGCATCACCGGTGAGATCCTGCACGTGGACGGCGGCTTCCACGCCATGGGCGCCCCGCTTCGCCCGTAGACTCGCGCCCGTGCTGCTCGCGATCGACGTAGGCAACACCCAGACCCACGTTGGCATGTTCGAGAGCGACGAGCTAGTCCAGCACTGGCGCTTCGCCACCGTCCGCTTCGCCACCGCGGACGAGCTCGCCACCGTGCTCGCCGGGCTGCTCGACCTTCGCGACCTGCGCCTCGGTGACGTTCACGCCGCGATGGTCTCCGCGGTCGTGCCCACGCTCGCGCGCGAGTACGAGCAGGTGATCGAGCGCTACCTCGGCGGCCGCGGCGCCCTCGTGGGGCCGGAGCTCAAGACCGGGATGCCGATCCGCATCGACCGGCCCCAGGAGCTCGGAGCCGACCGCCTCGTGAATGCGATCGCGGCGTATGAGCGCGTCGGGGGCGCCTGCATCGCCGTGGACTTCGGCACCGCGATCAACTACGACGTGGTCTCGTCCGAGGGCGAGTACCTCGGCGGCGTGATCTCGCCCGGGATCGAGATCTCGCTGGAGGCGCTGTCGGCGCGTGCCGCGCGGCTACCGCGCGTGGACATCGAGAAGCCGCGCCACGCGATCGGAAAGGGCACGCAGGAGGCCATCCAGGCGGGCGTCGTATACGGGTTCGCCGGCCAGGTCGACGCGATCGTCGGCCGGCTGCGTGAGGAGCTGGGCGAGGAGGCGACCGCGATCGCCACCGGCGGCTTCGCGGCGGCGATCGTTCCCTTCTGCGAGCAGGTGGACGAGGTGGACGACAGGCTCACGCTCCAGGGCCTGAAGCTGATCTGGGAGCGCAACAGGAAGTAGTTCCAAAGCCGACCGAGCCGGTGTAGTTTGAGCATGTCGAGCGCCCCCGCCCACATCCATTCGAGGTCACGCTCGACGATGTCGGGAACGCCGTCGTGGTCCGGGTCCAAGGCGAGGTCGACGCCGCCACCGCCCCGCGGGTGGGCGAGGCAGTCATGCGCCAGCTGGCGCGCGGCCGCAAGGTCATCCTCGACCTCCACGACGTGGACTTCATGGACCTGCACGGGCTGGGCGTGATCATCCGCGCCACGCGACAGGCGCGCACCGACGGCGGCAGCTTCGCGCTCGCGCGGCCCGCACACTGCGTGCGCCGCCTGGTCGAGCTCGTGCATGCCGAGAAGGAGATCCCGGTGCTTCCGAGCGGCGACGAGCCGCCGGCCGTCGCCTAAGGCGAGCTACCTTCTCCGTGTGCGCTCCCTGAGGGACAGCTGGACACTCGGCGGCATTGAGCTGCCGAACCGCGTCGTGCTCGCGCCGCTCGCCGGCATCGGCAACTGGTTCGTGCGCCTCCAGGCGAAGCGCTTCGGCGCCGGGCTCGCCGTGTCCGAGATGGTGTCGAGCTTCGGCCTCGTGCACGGCGACAAGCGCACCCTCCGGGAGTTCCTGCGGATCCACCCCGACGAGCACCCGGTGTCGATGCAGCTCTTCGGCCACGACGCGGCGGTGATGCGCGAGGCGGCCACGATCGCCGCCGGCGCGGGCGCCGACCTGATCGACCTCAATATGGGCTGTCCCGTGCGCAAGGTCTGCAGGACCGGCGCGGGGGCGGCCCTGCTCGACGACCCGGACCGCGCCGTGGCGATCGCGCGCGCCGCCGCGGAGGGCAGCGGCCGTCCGGTGACGGTGAAGCTCCGCCCGGGACGCGAGCCCGGGGACCTCGCCGGGGTGAAGCTCGCGCGGCGGCTCGTGGACGAGGCCGGCGTCGCCGGCATCGCGTTCCACCCGCGCCACGCCTCCCAGCAGCATTCTGGCTCCCCGGACTACGCGCTGGCGCGCCGGCTGGTGGAGGAGCTGCGCGTGCCGGTGATGCTCTCCGGCGGGCTCGCGGACGACGGGCGTGCGCTCCGCGCCTTCGAGGACAGCGGCGCGGCGGCCGTGATGCTCGCCCGGGGGGCGCTCGGCAACCCGTGGCTGTTCGGTCGCCTGCTGGGGACCCACGCGGGCGAGCCCGAGCGGCACGAGGTGCTGGAGGAGCTCGAGTGGGTGATCGCCTGCGCCGAGGACCACCTCGGAGTCGAGCGAGCGGGCCGCTACCTGCGCAAGTTCTACCCCTGGTACGCGGAGCGGCTGAACCTGACGAGGCGCGAACGCGAGCCGCTCACTACGCCCCCCACGACCGCGCATGCCCGCGAGGTTTGGCGTGCGCTCGTTGCGCCCGCGGAACCGCTTGTGGCGTGACTAAAACGCCCCTTTGGGGCGTATGGACGATTGCTACACTGCTCGGCTCCCTCCGGAAGGAAGACGGGGGATTTTCTTATGGCACGAGAGACCGTCCTAACACCTGAAGGCCTCGAGGAGCTCAAGGCGAAGATCGAGCATCTGAGCGGCAATCGTCGCCGCGAGGTCGCCGAGCGCATCAAGGAAGCGCGCGAGTTCGGCGACATCTCCGAGAACGCCGAGTACGACGACGCGAAGAACGAGCAGGCGATGCTCGAGAAGCAGATCTCGGACCTCGAGGAGAAGCTCCGGAACGCCCGGGTGATCGACGCGAAGTCCGTGGACACGGACGTGGTGAGCGTCGGCGTGACCGTGCACGTGAAGGACCAGAAGACGGACAAGTCGACGAAGTTCAAGATCGTCGGCTCGGCCGAGGCGGACCCGTCGGAGAACAAGCTCTCGAACGAGTCCCCGGTCGGCCGCGCGCTGATCGGCCACAAGCGGGGCGAGACGGTCAGCGTGCAGGTGCCGCGCGGCCCCGCGCGCAAGCTGAAGATCACGAAGATCGAGCGATGACAGCCGGGGGCTCGCGCCCCCGGTCCCCCCGCGGCACCTGGCCGGCCGGGTAGGGTCCGCGCGGTGGATGACCGCCGCGCGAAGCTGGAACGCCTGCGACAGCAGGGGATCGACCCGTTCCCGCACGAGTTCGACGGCGTGGTCCCGACCTCCGAGATCGTCGACGATCTCGAGCCCGGTGACGAAACCGATCGCGCCTACCGCGTCGCGGGCCGGATGGCCGCCCGGCGCGACCAGGGAGGGGCGGCGTTCATCGACCTCCTGGACCGCGCGGGGAAGATCCAGCTGCACGCGAAGCGCGACGTTCTGGGCGAAGAGTCCTTCGACAGGCTCGTCTCACTGGACCTCGGCGACCTGATCGGAGTCGACGGCACCGCTTTCAAGACCCGCCGCGGGCAGCTGAGCCTGCTCGTGACGGACTGGAGGCTGCTCGCGAAGTCGCTGCGTGCGGCGCCCAAGGAGTACTACGGAGTCGAGGACGTCGAGACTCGCTACCGGCACCGGGAGCTCGACCTGATCGCGAACGAGGAGACGCGCGAGCTGTTCATCCTCCGCTCCAAGATCGTCCGCGCCCTCCGGCGCCGGCTCGACGATCGCGGCTTTCTCGAGGTCGAGACGCCGATCCTCCAGCCGCTCTACGGCGGCGCGCTCGCGCGTCCGTTCGTGACGCACCACAACGAGCTCGACCGCGACCTGTTCCTCCGGATCGCCGACGAGCTCTACCTCAAGCGCCTGGTCGTGGGCGGCCTCGAGCGGGTCTACGAGATCGGCAAGGACTTCCGCAACGAGGGCGTCTCACACAAGCACAACCCCGAGTTCACGATGCTCGAATGGTACGAGGCGTACGCGGACTACCGCGACATCGCCGACCGGCTCGAGGAGCTAATCGAGTACGTGGCGGACGAGGTGGGCTACGAGGGCCCGGTCGATTTCTCGCGGCCCTGGAAGCGGATGACGCTGCGCGAGGCGATCAGGAACAAGACCGGCATCGACATCCAGAGCGACGACCAGCTCCCCGGCGAGGGGACCTGGGCGAAGCGCGTGGACGACCTGCTGTCGAAGCATGTCGAGCCAGACCTCCAGAACCCGACCTTCATCCTCGACTACCCGAAGGAGCTCAGCCCCTTCGCGAAGGACCACCGCTCCGAGCCGGGGCTCGTGGAGCGCTTCGAGGCGTTCGCGGCCGGGATGGAGTTCGCGAACGCGTTCACCGAGCTGAACGACCCCGACGAGCAGCGCGCTCGCTTCGAGCAGCAGCGCGCCGACCAGGCCGCCGGGGATGAGGAGACACAGCCCTACGACGAGGATTACGTCCACGCGCTCGAGCACGGGATGCCGCCCACCGGCGGAATCGGCATCGGGATCGACCGGCTGACGATGATCCTCAGCGGCCGCCACTCGATCCGGGAGGTCGTGCTCTTCCCGGCCATGCGGAACTAGCGGCAGGCTGCGCCGGCGCATCTCGCCAGCGCTCGCAGTCGCTTAGCGAGTACGCGCCGGACACGGCGGTGCGCGCTCCCCGCGTGAAGGGAGCGCATCTGGTCGCGATCGCGCTGCAGGTCGTAGAGCTCGCGGTCGCCGTTGTGCCAGCGCACGTACAGCCACCGTGGCGTGCGGATCGCGCGGTAGGACATCACGCGCCGGAGCGGCCGGCGCGTGTTTGTGCGCTCGTCCTGTTCGCGCGGCCCGGCGTAGCGCGCGCCGCCCGTCTCGTGAAGGATCGCGCGCTTCGTCCGGATCCCCGGATTGCGGGCGAACGGGACGAGTGAGCGGCCGTCGAGCGTCTTCCCCGGCCGCGCGCCGGCGAGGTCCAGGAGTGTCGGCGCGAGGTCGGTGTTGGCGACGAGCTCGCTCGTCGCGCGCCCGGCCGGGATGCCCGGGCCGCGGATCAGCAGCGGGACCCGTGTGGACGGGTCGTACGGCAGCATCTTGCCGGAGCGCACGCGGTGCTCGCCCTGCATGTAGCCGTTGTCGGACGTGAACAGGACGTACGTGTTGGCCAGCTCGCCGGTGCGCCTCAGCGCCGCGACGATGCGGGCTACTCCATCGTCAACCGCGAGCAGGGACGCTCGGCGCGCGCGGGAGTCGCGCACGATGGTCGCCACGTCGCGACGATGGAGCGGCCGTGCTCGCCGCCGTAGGAAGCGCGGCTTGTCCGAGATGTCCTGTTCGTTGAAGCTCGCCGCGCGCGGAAGCGCGGCGCTGGCGAACGCGCCCCGGTGGCGCGGCGCCGGCCGGACCAGCCAGCCGCTGCGGCGCTGGATCGAGCGGCTCTCGTGATGCGGCCCGAGGAAGTTGACCGACAGGAACAGCGGGTCGCCGTCGCCGGCCTGCCGCTCGACGATCGACTCCGCCTTTCGCGCAATCACGTCAGTCTGGTAGAGCCGCGGTGTCTCGACGAAGGGACGCCCGTACCTGCGCAGCCGGCCGTTGTGGTTGATCGTGTAGCCCCACATCGAGTAGGTCGAGTAGTCCACCGTGGCGTGCCAGTCGCTCCAGCCCGGCGGGACGTCGGCAGGCTCCTGGTCGCCGTACCCGTTCAGGAACTTGCCCAGGTGCGCGGTGTGGTAGCCGGCACGCTGGAGCCACACCGGCAGCGCGTTGCGCTTGTCGAAGCGCCCGTACCCACCGGTCGGCGGATAGAGGCCCATCACACCGTGGTTGTGGGCGTACTGCCCCGTGAGATAGGTCGCGCGCGACGGGCAGCAAACCGGAAACGAGACGTACGAGCGGTCGAAGCGGACTCCCTTCGCGCCGATCAGGCGGCGCGTATGCGGCATAGCCGCTAGCTCCGAAACGGTCTGGTCGTCGGTCATCACCACCACGAGGTTGGGCCGCTCGGCGGCCGCGCTTGCGGGCATGATCGCCGCCGCGCCGAGGAGCATCGTCACGAGCCATATGTGCCGTCTGAGTCCCATGACGACGATGCTCGGTGCGAACGCATGCCGTTCCTAGGCGCCCATGGGCGGCTTTCCGGCACCCCCCGGGTGCCCTCATCCACCCCCTCGGTGGACTACAGCTCGCGCTCGGAGATGAAGCCGCCGGCGAAGGCCCGCTCTACGAGCCGGGCACGCTTCTCGTTCTGAGGCAGGTGCTCCACGCCGAACTTCTCGAAGAGCGCTCGGAGGTGCTTCTTCACGGTGTCCACGCTGAGGTAGAGCTCGGTCGCGATCTGCTCGTTCGGCGGAGGCGTCGCGAACATCGTGGACTCCTTGAACGGCCGGCAGAGCGACACCAGGACCCGCTTCTGCGCAGGAGTGAGACTGACGACCGTTCGCAGCTCGGCGGACGGGGCGGTGACGCTCGAGTCACCGTAACCGGGGTCCCGGAACACGAGCACCGAGGCGCCGAGGCGGATCGCGTCTCCGTCCCTGAGCCGCCGCCGGCCGCGCACGGGCTCGCCGTTCACGAAAGTCCCGTTCATCGATAGCCCGTCGTCGCTGAGGCTCCAGTCGCCGCCGCCGCGGACGATCTCGGCGTGGAGCCGTGAGACCTCTTCGTCCCACGGAAGCGGGATGTCCGCGGACTCTCGGCGTCCGATGGTCACGCGATTCGCCGTCTCGGGAAGCGCGTGAAGCGTGTGACGCCCCTCGCCGTCGCGGTAGATCAGGAACGGCAGCCCGGCCCGCTCGGCTTCTATCTGCGCCTTGAGCTCGGCAGCGCTGGCGGCGTGGGGTGTAACCCGCTCCGTGTCGGCCATCGCACCGAATACTCTGCACCAAACGGCTTCAGACGTCCACTGAGTTGGGGTACGCTGAAACGGTCGAACTTTTGCGTTTGGACGAAGCGTGCTAACGACGGGCTCGCTCCTCGGCGACTTCCGCATCGAAGACGAGATCGGCCGTGGCGGCATGGGCGTCGTCTATCGCGCGTCGCAGGTCTCGCTTGGCCGCACGGTCGCGCTCAAGGTGATCGCCGAGCGATTCGCCGAGCACGACGCGTTCCGCGACCGCTTCGTACGCGAGTCGCGGCTTGCCGCCTCCATCGACCATCCGAACGTGATCCCGGTATACGCGGCGGGCGACGAGGACGGGCTGCTCTACATCGCAATGCGCTTCGTCGACGGCACCGACCTGCGCACGCTGCTCGCGCGCGGGGGTCCACTCGCCCCTCGCCGGGCGGCGCACGTCGTCGCCCAGGTTGCGTCCGCGCTCGACGCCGCGCATGAGCGCGGCCTCGTACACCGGGACGTGAAGCCGGCCAACGTCCTCGTCGCGGCCCCGGGTGCGGCCGACCACGTCTACCTGACGGACTTCGGGCTGACGAAACGAAGTGCGTCCGACAGTGGCCTAACCGCAAGCGGGGAGTGGGTCGGGACGATCGACTACGTCGCACCCGAGCAGCTGCGCGGGGACCGGGTCGACGGACACGCCGACACCTACGCGCTCGGCTGCGTCCTGTACGAGGCACTCACGGGGCATGTGCCGTTTCCGCGCGAGGACGACGTGGCAAAGCTGTGGGCGCACATCTCCGTAGCGCCCCCGTCGGCAGTCGAGGTAGCGCCCAACGTTCCGCCGGCGCTGGCCGCCGTCGCGCAACGCGCCATGCAGAAGGATCCGAACGAGCGCTTTCCCACCACGGGCGAGATGGGACGCGCCGGACTGGCGGCCTGCGGTGACCGCCCCGTTACAGAGGCGAGCCGCCCCACCGTCGCCGCCGCCACGCTTCCCTCGGCGACCGCCGCGCCGACCGCGGTGCTCGACCCCGGTGCCGCCCCGCCATCGGGAGAGCAGCCGCGGGGTGCGCACGGCCGCCGTCGTGCGACCATCGTCGCTCTGGGCGTGGCGGCACTCGCCGCCATCCTCGCCGTCGTCCTGCTCGGCGGAGGCGACGACGACACGCCTGAGCGCCGGCCGACGCCGAAGCCGCGCGTCACGATCGGCGAGGTCGTGGATGATCCGATCCAGCTCGGCGGCAGGCCATCGGCGCTCGGCGCCGGGTCCGAGTTCGTGTGGATCGTGGACCGCGCGCGCGGATTGCTCCTCACGGTCGTCCAGACGCAGAACCGCGTGGCGCGAGACCCGATACCGCTCGGCGGCCATCCGACCTTCGTCACGCTCGGGCCCGCCGCTGTCTGGGTCGCCGGCACGGACACGAACGAGGTGATCCGGCTGAACCCGGAGGAGCGCGTCGTGACCGACCGGATCACCGTGGGCCGCCGCCCGACCGGGCTGGCCCTCGCCCCGGGTGGCGTGTGGGCCGTCAACCAGGGTGACGCCACGGTCACGCGGGTCGACGCGGGCGACCGCGCCGTGGACGGCGCGCCGATTCGCGTCGGAAGAAAGCCGGTGAGTGCAGTCTACGGCGAGGGTTCGGTGTGGGTCACCAACTCCGCCGACGACACCGTCTCGCGCATCGACTCCTTCTCACGCAGCCCGAGCGCGACGATCCCGGTCGGCGACCGTCCGGAGGGTCTGACAATCGGGAGCTCCGGAGTCTGGGTGGCGAACCGGGGTGACGACACGGTGTCGCACATCGACCCGACGACGAGCCGGGTGGAGGCCACCATCCGCGTGGGCGACAGCCCGCGCCACCTGAAGATCGCGGGGAGCAGCGTCTGGGTCCCGAACGCCGGCGACGGCACGCTCAGCCTCATAGACACGGAGACGAAGCGCACCGTCGGCGCGCCGCTGCGCGTCGGCCGGGGTGTGACCCGCGTGGCCGTCGGGTTCGACTCCGTATGGGTCCTGAGCCCCGGGACCGGGACGCTCACCCGCGTCGACCCGGCGTCCCGGTGAGCGCGCCCTAGCCCTCCACCGCCCGGCGCAGCGCGTTCTCGGCCCGGCGGAACTCGTCGTTCGACCGCTCGAGGCGCCGCGCCGCGCGCCGCTCACGCACCGGATCCTCGCTCCGAGCCGCCCGTGCCACGCCCAGCAGGCTGCTCGTGACGTCGTCGAGGCCCGCCAGGAGCGCCTCCAGCTCGTCCCCGGCTCCCTCCGGCGCCTCCAGACGCGCCAGGTTGCGGCGCGTCTGCCGGGTGCGATCCGCCAGGCGGTCATAGTTCTCGGGGCGCGTCCCGAGACCATCGCCGAGTTCCGCGATCGGCGTGACAGCGTCGTTGTAGTCCTCGGTGAACGAGGGCCCGGCGCCGCCGCAGCCCACCGCGAGGAGCAGGACGAGCCATCCCGCCGACGAACTCACCCTCATGCGCGCAACGTACCCACGATGCGGGTTTTAGGGCTTCGTGAAGGGCAAATCCACCGCTTGGGGCGTTGGTAGAGTTGTCGAAGCGGGTCGGTGCAACCCATTTCCTCTCATCCAGTCGGCGTATATGCCGATCTAATGGGAAAGAACGGGAAACCCCGCCCCCGTAGTTCCCCGACAGATAAGAGAGCACAGCGTGTTTGAGCGCTTTACCGAACGGGCCCGGCAGGTGGTAGTCCTCGCCCAAGAGGAAGCCCGAATTCTCAAGCACAACTACATCGGCACGGAGCACATCCTCCTCGGGCTCCTGCGCGAAAAGGAGGGCCTGGCGGCCCGCGTCCTCGAGAGCCTCGACATCACCGTGGAGCGCGTCCGCGCCCAGGTGGTCCGCATCGTGGGCTCCGGCGAGGAGGTCACCTCCGGCCAGATCCCCTTCACCCCCCGCGCCAAGAAGGTGCTCGAGCTCGCCCTCCGCGAGGCGCTGAGCCTTGGCCACAACTACATCGGCACCGAGCACATCCTGCTCGGCCTCGTGCGCGAG
>DASQTS010000172.1:0-12413 GCA_035641775.1 Thermoleophilaceae bacterium | reverse complement strand
ACGTGCGCGTAGCCCATGGCGATCAGCCCGATCACCAGACCCAGCGGAAAGAAGATGAACATCGAGACGAGCGCGGCGAACGCGAGCACCGCAGCCGCCTGCCGGTCGCGGCGCCGCGAGGTGTCGCGCGCCTGCTCCGAGATACCGCCGAGCCCGCTCATTCGCCTAGCGCTCCGGTCACACTCGTTGCGTGCCCTTCGCGCCAGCGCCGTAAACGACGGGCACTGAAGGGGACCGAAGCGCGCGGCCGGCGGACCCCCGCTACATCGCCCCCGAGCCCGACGCCGGCGCCTTCTGCGCCCGCTCCGGGTCGCCCGGGTTATCCGCCTCGGGGCGCCAGCGCACGACCGGCCGCTTCGCGGCGCCCGCCTCGTCGAGGCGGCGGACCGGTGTGGTGTGCGGCGCGGTGCGCGCCACCTCCGGGTCCTCCTTAGCCTCCTCCAGGATCGAGCGGATCACCTCGGCGAAGTGGTCGAGCCGCTCCTTCGTCTCGGTCTCGGTGGGCTCGATCATCAGTGCCTCGTCCACCAGCAGCGGGAAGTACACGGTCGGCGGGTGCACGTCGTGGTCCAACATGCGCTTCGCGATGTCCAGCGTCTTGATCCCGAGCTGGTCCTTCGCGCCAGAGCCCGACACCACGAACTCGTGCATGCACGTTCTGTCGAAGGCGATCGGGAGGTACTCCTCGATGCCGGGCTGTGCAAGAAGCGCCTTGAGGTAATTGGCATTGAGGACAGCGATCTCGGACACGTCCTTCAACCCATCGCGGCCGAGCGAGCAGATATAGGCATAGGAGCGAACGAAAACGCCGAAGTTCCCTTGGAAGCCCCGCAGTTTCCCGATGGACTTGGGGCGGTCGAAGTCGAAGTCGAACGAGTCCCCGCGCTGCACCACCTGGGGCACCGGCAGGAACGGCTCGATCCGGTCCGAGCACGCGATCGGCCCCGCGCCCGGCCCGCCACCGCCGTGCGGCTGCGTGAAGGTCTTGTGCAGGTTGAAGTGGACGATGTCGAAGCCCATGTCGCCCGGCCGCGCGATGCCCATCACCGCGTTGAGGTTCGCGCCGTCGTAGTAGAGCGTCGCGCCCGCGTCGTGCACGATCCGGGCGATTTCCTCGATGTTCCGGTCGAACAGCCCGAGCGTGTTCGGGTTCGTGAGCATCAGGCAGGCCACGTCGTCGCCGGCCTTCTCGCGCAGGTCGTCGAGGTCCACGCCGCCGTCGTCCGCGGTCCCGACCTTGACCACCTCGTAGCCCGCCATCGTGACCGTCGCCGGGTTCGTGCCGTGCGCGGTGTCAGGAGTTAGCACCTTCGTGCGCTGTTCGCCGCGGTCCTCGTGGTACGCGCGCGTGAGCAGGAGCCCGGCCAGTTCGCCGTGCGAGCCCGCGCTCGGCTGGAGCGACACATGCGGCAGGCCGGCGATCTCGCCCAGCGCGACCTGGAGGTTCCACATCAGCTCGAGCGCGCCCTGCGCGTACTCCGGTTCCTGAAGCGGGTGAAGCCGGGCGTGCCCCGGCAGGGCCGCCACGCGCTCGTGCAGCTTCGGGTTGTGCTTCATCGTGCACGAGCCCAGCGGATAGAACCCCTCGTCGAGGTGGAAGTTCTTCGACGACAGCGTCGTGTAGTGACGCACGAGCTCGGGCTCGGAGATCTCGGGCAGCTCGGCGGGCCGCTCGCGGATGGCGTCTCCCGGCAGCAGCTCCTCGACCGGCACCTCCGGAACGTCGGTCTCGGGGGCAACAAACGCGCGCCGACCGGCACGGGAGCGTTCGAAGACGGTGACGGTGTCGTCGGTCATGCGGGCGCACCCTCCGGAACCTGAGCACCTACGAGGGAGGCCAGGCGGTCGATGTGCTCCTTAGTGCGCCGTTCTGTGACAGCAATGAGAAGCCCGTCCGAAAACTCCGGATAGTCCCGCGCCAGGGGGTAACCGGGGTTGATGCCGGCGGCCCGGGAGCGCTGCATGACGTCGGGGAGATCCGGCACCCGCACCGCGAACTCGCGCACCACCGGGCCGGGGTTGATCGCCTCCAGCCCGAGCGTCTCGCGCGCGTAGTGCGTTCGGCGCAGCATCAGCTCCCCCAGCTCCACGAGTCCGCGCTTGCCGAGCCAGGACAGGTACACGACCCCCGCCAGCGCATTCAGCGCCTGGGCGGTGCAGATATTGTGCGTGGCCTTCTCGCGGCGGATGTGCTGCTCGCGCGTCTGGAGCGTCAGCACGAAGCCGCGCTTCCCGTCCACGTCGCGCGTCTCCCCGGCGATCCGCCCCGGCATCTTCCGGATGAACCGCTGGTCGGCCGCGAAAAAGCCGAACGACGGGCCGCCGAAGTCGAGCCGGTTGCCGAGCGGCTGCCCCTCGCCGACGCACAGGTCGGCGCCGAGCTCGCCCGGCGGCTTGAGAACCGACAGCGCGATCGGGTCGGCCGCCGCCACCAGCAGGGCGCCCGTCCGCTTGCCCGCCTCGGCCAGCGCGCCCACGTCCTCGACCGTCCCGAGGAAGTTCGGCTGCTGCACGAAGGCGGCGGCCGTGTCGTCGTCCACTGCCGCGGCGAGCGCCTCGACATCGGTCGCTCCGTCCTCGTCGAGCGGCACCTCCACGACCTCCATGCCATACCCGGCCGCGTGCGTCGCCAGCGCCGCGCGCGAGTGCGGATGCAGCCCGCGGCTCGCCACCAGCCTGGTCCGGCGCGTCTCGAGCTTCGCGAGATAGCCGGCCGCCGCCACCGCGCTCGGCCCCTCGTACACGGACGCGTTCGCCACGGGCAGGCCGGTGAGCTCCGAGATCGCCGTCTGGAACTCGAACATCACCTGGAGTCCGCCCTGCGAGATCTCCGGCTGGTACGGCGTGTACGGCGTGAGGAACTCCGAGCGGCCGAGCAGCGTGTCGATCAGCGACGGCACATAGTGGTCGTACATGCCCGCGCCGACGAAGGTGATCTCGTCCTCCGCGCTGCGGTTGCGCGCGGCGAGCGCGGCCAGGTGCTCGTAGACCTCCTGCTCGGAGCGCCCGGGCGGCAGGTCGAGCTCGCGCCCCAGCCGAACGGACTCCGGGATGTCTTTGAAGAGCTCCTCCAGCGACTCGACGCCGATCGCGCCGAGCATCTCGCGAAGGTCCTCTTGTGTGGCTCCCGTGTAGCGGCTCATGCGCCTCTACGACGTTAGCTACCCGTTTGGAGCAGCTCCTTGTACGCGTTCACGTCCATGAGGGTGTCGAGCTCGGACGTGTCGGAGAGCCGGACCTTCACCATCCAGCCATCTCCGTACGGGTCCTTGTTGACGTTCTCGGGGCTCTCCGCGAGCGCCTCGTTCACCTCCACGATCTCACCCGAGAGCGGGGCGAACACATCCGACACCGCCTTCACGGACTCGACCTCGGCATAGGCGTCGTCCTTCGACACCGAGGCGCCCACCTCCGGCGGGTCGAAGAACACGACCTCCCCGAGGGCGTCCTGCGCGTACCAGGTGATGCCGAACGTCGCCTGGTCGCCCTCGATGCGCGCCCAGTCGTGTTCGGCGTGGTACTTCAGGTCCTCGGGGTAGCTGGCCTCAGCCACTGGTCTCCTTCCGGTAGAGCGGTTTCTCCCTCGCCTCTGCGGCGCGGATCTTCCCTCTTACGTCCACTTCGAGCGCCGTGCCCGGCTCGGCCGCGGCCACGGGGACGTAGGCCATGCCGATTCCGGTCTCGAGGCAGGGCGACAGCGAGCCGCTCGTCACGACGCCCTCGCCCTGCTCGGTCCGCACCGGGTTGCCCTGCCTCGGTATGCCGGGGCCGGTGAAGGCGAATGGGACCAGCGTCTGCTCGGGCTCCACGTCGCGCAGCGCATCCGCGCCGATGAAGCCCGTATCGAGCTTGCAGGCCCATGCGAGCCCCGCCTCGATCGGGTTGCGGTCCTCGGACAGGTCGTTTCCGTACAAGTGGAAGCAGACCTCGAGCCGGAGCGTGTCGCGCGCGCCGAGGCCGACCGGGGTCACGCCCTGCTCCATGAGCGCGTCCCAGACCCGGGTGGCCGCGTCCGGCGGGATCAGGAGCTCGACCCCGTCCTCGCCGGTGTAGCCGGTGCCGCAGGCGATGCAATCCGCACCCGCGATTTCCACGTCCGCCGTGCGCATGCGCGCCGGCAGGTCGCCCTCGGCGATCCGCTCGACCGCCGGCCGGGCGTCCGGGCCCTGCACCGCGAGCATCGCCCAGCGGTGGTGCGCGTCCTTCACGTCGACGTCGAAGTCGCCGGCGTGCTCCCTGAACCAGGCGAGGTCCCTCTCGTGGTTCGAGGCGTTCGTGACGGTGAGGTAGCGGCCCTCCGGCAGGCGGTAGGTGAACAGGTCGTCGAGCACCCCGCCGTCCTCGCGGCACAGCACGGAGTACTGCGCGCCGCGCTCGGCGACCGTCGCCACGTCGTTGGAAAGAATCCGTTGAAGAAACGCCTGTGCTTGTGGGCCGCTCGTCTCGATCTCGCCCATGTGCGAGACGTCGAAGACGCCGGCGCCCGTCCGGACGGCCACGTGCTCCCGACGGATCCCCTCGTACTGGACCGGCATCTCCCAGCCCGCGAACGGCACGAGCCGCGCCCCGGCTTTCCGATGGCGCTCGACCAGCGGCGTCCGGCGAAGGGTGTCTGTGGCGGGCGGCAACCGCCCGCAGGTTACCCCCTGGCCGGTGCTTCCTTGCCGACGGCCGCCCGGCGGCACTCGTCCACCGCCACAGCCAGACCCAACCATCCGTGGAAGGGGAGATCAGGCGTATGCTGGGCGCGAAGGACGCCGCGGACGCCGTCTGGCTCTAGGACCAGCTCGACTTGCGCTTGGACGTGCTCGGCTGCTGACATGCGGCGATACTCGTGCCGGAACGCGCCCATGGCATCGGGGGCGCCCCCGAACCCGACCCCTAACTTCAAATGGACTCGGATCCGAACCTGCTCGAACGCGAGACGGAGCTCAGCGCTCTGGACCGCGCGCTGGCCGATGTGGTCGAGGGGCGTGGGAGCGTCGTCGCCATCGAGGGCCCGCCCGGGATCGGCAAGTCGCGCCTGGTGGCCGCCTGCGGGGACCTCGCTTCGGCACGCGGCATGTACTGCATCTCCGTCAGGGGCACCGAGCTCGAGCGCAGCTATCCGTACGGCATCGTGCGGCAGACGGCCGACTCGGTGGCGCTCGACAAGACCGAGGAGGAGCGCGCCGCGCTGTTCACCGGCGCGGCACGGCTCGCCCTGCCGATCCTCGATCCCGGCAGCGCGGAGGAGGGCGACAGCCCGGAGCTGATGTACCAGCGGCTCCACGGCCTGTACTGGGTCACCGCGAACCTCGCGCGGGAGCAACCGCTGCTGATCACCATCGACGACGCCCAGTGGGCCGACGAGGCGTCGATGGCCGCGCAGCGCTTCCTCAGCCTGCGGATCGCGGATCTCCCGATGGTGCTGCTCCTGGGGGTCCGAACGATGGACGTGGGCCAGCTGGCCGTCCCGCTCGCGGAGATGCTCGCCGACCCTGCCACGACATCGATCCGGCCCGGCCCGCTCTCCGAGGAGGGCGCCGGCCGCCGCATCGAGGCCATGCTGGGCAGCACGGACGATGCGTTCGCGACGGCCTGCCACAAGGCCACCGGCGGCAACCCCTTCCTCCTGGAGCAGCTTCTGAACGAGGTCAAGGCCGAGGGCATCGAGCCGGCTGCCTCCAGCGCCGCTCGGATCGCATCACTCGGCCCGGACACGGTGCGCGCCTCCGTACTGCTCCGGCTCGAGCGGATGCCGAGCGCGGGCGCGCCCGTCGCGCGCGCGCTCGCGATCCTCGGGGAGCACGACGTGGCGCTCCGGGACGTCGCGACGATGGCCGACGTCTCCGAGGACGCCGCCGCCGACGCGCTCGCGGAACTGGAGCGCGCGGGGCTCGTGACCGGCTCGCCGCGCCTGCGCTTCACGCACCCGATCCTGCGCGCGGCGATCGAGGACGACATGCCCGCCGTCGAGCGCTCGCGCGCCCACGAGCAGGCCGCGCGCATGCTCTACGACCGCGAGGGCGATCCCGTCGCGATCGCTGCCCACCTGCTGGTGTGCGACCCCGGCCAGGGCGACTGGGCGCGGAGCGCGCTCCGCGCGGCGGCCCGCCGAGCCGAGGCTCTGGGCGATCCGGCGGCGGCTGTCCGCTACCTCGAGCGCGCGGTGATCGAGCGGCCGGACGACGGCGAGCTCGGCGAGGTGCTGTTCGAACTCGGACTCGCGGCCGCCCATGCCGGCGACCCGAACGCCGCCGAGCACCTCGAGCGCGCCGCGACCGCGGGCGGGCCGACCAAGCTGCGCGCCCAGCACTGGACCGCCGTGCTGCACCTGGTTGCCGGGCGCGTCGCGAAGGCGGCGGACGTGCTCGAGGCGGCGCTGGCCGACGTGCCGGAGGACGCGGAGGCCGCCAAGCCGCTGCTGGAGACACTGCTCGCAGCCGGGCTGGAGAGCACCACCGTGCGCACGCGCCTGGGCGACATCTTCGACGCCCTGTCACTGCCGTCCGGATCGCCCCAGACCGATTTCCAGCGTTTCGAGCTGATCGCGCACGCCTTCCGCGCGGTGACCGAGGATGCCGACGCGGCGCGCGCCACGGAGCTCATCCACCGCGCGCTCAGCGTGGAGGAGCACGGTTACTACGAGTCCGTGATGCGCGCGAGCGTGGGCCGCCCGATGACCGCGTTCGTGCTCACCCTGGTGGAGCGCTACGACGAGTCCACGGCGATCCTCGACGGGCTAGTCCGGGCGGCGCGCGACTACGGGGACCGATCGGCCGTCGGCGTCTTCCTCGCCGAGCGCGCGTGGACGCGTTATCGGGCGGGCGCGGTCGAGAGCGCCGAGGCCGACGCCTTCGAGGCGCTCCGGATCGCGAGTGACGCCACTCGTGCCCGCGGCCACGCTCCGATCGCCGCCGCGACCGCCGTTCTCGCGGGTCTCGAGCGCGAGCGCCCACTGGAGGAGCTCGAGGCCATCGTGGCCGCCCTGCCCCCCGCCGGCGATTCGGACACGGTCGTGCAGGACGACCTCGCTCTTGCGCGCGCCTGGCTCCTGCTGTCCAACGGCGACGCGCAGGGCGCCCTCGACATCGCATCCGATCTGGACCGTCCGGAATCGTGGGGCTGTGGCTCGCCAACGCTGCTCCCGTGGCGCTCGGTGGTGTCCGTGGCGCTCGCGCAGGTTGGCGAGGAGAAGCGGGCGCTCGAGATGGCGCGCGAAGAGCTGCGGCTCGCCGAGCTGCTCGGCACGCCGCGCGCGCTGGGGATCGCGCAGCGCGCGGTGGCATGGGCAGGCCCCGCGGACGAGCGCCAGGCGGGCCTCGAGGCCGCAGTGGCGACGCTCGAGAACGGCCCGGCGAAGCTCGAGCTGGCCCGCGTGACGTGCGAGCTCGGCGCGGAGCTCCGCCGCCGGGGCGACCGTACGGCGGCGCGCGAGGTGCTGCGGCGCGCCTACGCGCTCGCATCCGAGTGCGGCGGCACCCGGATCGCGAACCGCGCCCGGGACGAGCTGGGGCGCTCCGGCGCCCGGCTCATCCGCGAGCCCGCCAGCGGTGTGGAGGCGCTCACGCCGAGCGAGGTCCGCGTGGCGGAGCTGGCGGCCGAGGGGCTCACGAACCGTGAGGTGGCACAGGCGCTGTTCGTCTCCGAGAAGACCGTGGAGACCCACCTCGGGCGCGTCTACCGCAAGCTCGGGATCAAGTCGCGCCACGCCCTCCCGGGGGCGCTCGCCGAGCGTCGCGCGGCCGAGCCTGTCGGGTAGTGCGCAAGCACCGGGCGGTGCCCGGTGCGCAGCGACGGCCTCACCCCTCCAGCACCGCCTGCGTCACCGCGAGCGCCACCTCCGACCGCCTCCGCAGCGAGTCCGCGCTCACCCACTCGTGCGGCGTGTGCGCTCCGCCGCCGCGCGGCCCGAGCCCGTCGATGGTGAGCGCGATCCCGCCCGCCGCCATGTGGCTCGCGTCGCTCGCGCCGCCGCGCTCGGTGGCCACGATCGGACTGCCGATCAGCTCGGCCGCCCGAGCGATCACGGGTTCGGTCGCCGCGCGCGAGTCCATGCCGGGCCAGGCGCGCACCATCCGCGCGTCGAGCCGCACCTCATCCTGCTCCTCTGGGACGGCGGCCAGCACCGGGTCGAAGGCCTCGAGGCGATCGGCGCGCAGGTCGCACAGCAGCTCGCCGGCGGCGGGCACCACGTTGAAAGCGTCCCCCGAGCGGATGATCGTCGGCACCGCTGTCAGGCGGTCGGGGCCGCCGGGGTCGCTGCAGCCCGCCACGGTCTGCGCCACGGCCGCGAGCGCGAGCAGCGCGCTTCGCCCCCGCTCCGGCGCCGAGCCCGAGTGCGATGGGCGGCCGTGGGCCTCTACGCGCAGGGTCGCGGCCGCCTTCCGCTTCACGATCACGGCCTCCTCGCCGGCGCGCGTCCGCTCGCCCGCCTCGAAGCACAGGCACGCGTCGAAGTCCGCGAACCGCTCGGCGTGGGCGAACCCCGATGTCCGCCACTCCTCGTCGTTCACGAGCAGCACGACGGCCTCGGCGTACAGCTCCGGCCGCTCGGCCAGCTCGCGCATGAGCGCGAGAGAGAGCGCCACGCCGCCCTTCATGTCTACCGCTCCCGAGCCGGTGAGCCGGTCGCCGTCACGCTCGAGCGGCCGGTGCCCCGCGTGCGAGACGACCGTGTCGAGGTGGCCGAGCAGCATCACGCGCTTCGAGCCGGAGCCGCGCAGCCGGCCCATGAGGTCACGCGCGTGGTCCGGCGTCGAGCAGTCCACACGCTCGGCCTCAGCTTCGGTGGGCAGGAACGCGGTTGCGAGCGCCACGCACTCCTCGGCTCCGTCCACGTCGCCGGACGGCGACGACACCGCCACGAGCGCCTCCAGCTCGCGCTCCGCCGCGAGCGCCATGCGGGAGGCGGCCTCGATCATTCGAGCGGCGCGGCGAAGTGGTAGCTCGTGATGCGCAGGCCGGTGTTGAAGTAGAGCCGGTGCGCGTCCTCGCGCTCGGGCCCGACGCCCGAGTCGAGGTGGAACTCGGTGCAGCCCTGCCGGCGCCCCTCGTCCTTGCACCACTCGAGCAGGGCGCGGCCGTAGCCGCGGCGGCGCCCGTCCGGGTGGGTGGAGAGGTCGTCCACGTAGAGGCTGTCGCCCCAGGCGAGGTTGCGGATCACGCGGAAGCCCGCGACGCCCAGGCAGCGGTCCTCCTCGTCGAACGCGCCCACGAGCCGATAGCCCTGTGGGCGCTGGACCTCGTCCACGCGGCGGACGAACTCCGCCTCGTCGGTGAGGTGCGTACGGAGGGCGCGCATGGCCCCGAAGGCCTGCGCCGTGTCCGGCGGAAGGAGCTCTCTCAGTCCTTCAGGAATGACGGCACGTCGATCTCGTCGTCCGAGATCTCGAGTGATGCGCGCTGGCGCTCGTCGAGCTTCACGTCGCGGCGGCGGGGCTCGCGCCGGCGGCCCGTGGAGTCCTCCTCGAACAGCGGCGTGCGGCTCGGGCGCTCGAAGCCCGTGGCGATCACGGTCACGCGGACGCCGTCGCCCATCGTGTCGTCCACGACCGCGCCGAAGATGATGTTCGAGTTCGCGTCGGCGGCGCTCTGGATGATCTCGGCGGCCTCATTCACCTCGAACAGGCCGAGGTCGGTCCCGCCCGTGATGTTGAGGAGGATGCCGGTGGCGCCCTCAACCGACTGCTCGAGCAGTGGGCTCGAGACCGCGTTCTTCGCGGCCTCGGCGGCGCGGTTCTCGCCCGACGCTTCGCCGATCCCCATGAGGGCCGAGCCGGCGTCCTGCATGATCGTCCGCACGTCGGCGAAGTCGAGGTTGATGAGGCCTGGCGTTGTGATCAGATCGGTGATGCCCTGCACACCCTGGCCGAGCACGGCGTCCGCCTCGCGGAACGCGTCGAGGATGCTGGTGCGGCGCTCCACGACGGCGAGTAGCTTCTCGTTCGGGATCACGATCATCGTGTCCACCTGCTCGCGCAGGCGGTCGATGCCCTCCACGGCCTGGCGCATGCGCTGCGTGCCCTCGAAGTCGAAAGGCTTCGTGACCACGCCGACGGTGAGCGCGCCCACCTCCTGCTTCGACACCTCGGCGATCACGGGAGCCGCGCCGGTGCCGGTGCCGCCGCCCTCGCCAGCGGTGACGAAGACCATGTCCGCGCCCTTCAGCGCCTCCTTGATCTCGTCGCGGCTCTCGTTCGCCGCGCCGTAGCCGACGTCGGGGTTCGCGCCGGCGCCGAGGCCGCGCGTGAGCTGGTCGCCGATCTGGAGCTTGATGTCGGCATCGCACATCTGGAGCGCCTGCGCGTCCGTGTTGACTGCGATGAACTCGACGCCCTTGAGGCCCTGATCGACCATGCGGTTGACGGCGTTCGTGCCGCCGCCGCCGATGCCGACGACCTTGATGACCGCGAGGTAGCTGCCCGTATCCATGTGAGTGGGTCTCTCTCTACCGTCCGAAGCTCAAGCAAGAGTGGAGGGTTTCCCGCTCCCGCAAACACCAGACTGTAGGCGGAGTTCGCCGGAAGTGTCAATCGCCCTCGCAAGAAATTGTGCAGGCAAAGACTCCAGTGATAGTTGAGGGTTGCCCTTAAGCTCGAGTGTCGCTTGAGGGTTGGCGAGGTGCTATTCGGCGGGCGCTGGACCGGCCCCGCCGCCGACCGTCTCCGCGGGTGCCGGGGCGGATTCGGCTGGCGGCGCGGGCGCCGTGGCGGGATCGGGCGGAGTGGTCTCGGGAGCGGTCGTGGCGGGCGGCGCGAGCTGCTCCGTGGCGGGGTCGATCGTCGATTCGGGCGGCGCGGTGGCGTCAGGCGAAGCGGCCATGTCCTCGCTTCCGGCGGGGGCCACGGGCGAGAGCGTCTCGGCGGCGAGGCCGCCCGCGGCGGGGCGGCCGGGGAGGGTCACGTCGATGTAGGTGGCGCCGGCCGACTCGGGGTCCGCCAGCACTCGGGTGGCGGCGATCCACTTCGCGCGGACGTGGCGGGCGTTGCCGAAGATCAGCTCGGGCCCGTCGCGCAGCTCCACCACGATGCCCTCCCCGCTGCGGACGCCGACATGCTCGAGGCGCGGGCGGAGCGCGCCGGGGGCGGCGCCGGCGACGTGGGCGGCGTGCAGCGCGCCGGCGTCGGTGAGCCGGTCGCCGCTTAGCTTGCCGGCGGGGTCGATGGTCGGCAGCTTGCCCTCCACGGGCAGCCCGCGCAGGATCGTGCCGTCACCGGCCACGGGCAGGCCGTCGACGAGCGCGGCGGGCCTGTGCTCCACGACGTGGATCTGGAGGCCGTGCGGGAAGTCCGGATGAACCTCCAGCTCACGCACGACGGGATAGGCGGCGATCGCCCGCTCGAGCTCGGACTGCTCGACGTGGAGGGTGGTCATCGTGCGAGCGGCCGACGCGAGCGCGGCGCGAAGCCGCGGAGCGTCCTTGGTGGTGAGTCCGGTGACGGCGACGTCCTCGACGGCGACCAGCGGCGAGTCGCGGAGCCAGAACTGGTAGCCGGCCGCGAGCACGAGGCAGGCGGCGAGCAGGCAGGTCAGCCGGCGGCGAAAGCGCGCCGGAAGGATCGCCAGCAGGCGGACCGGCGAAACCGTCGCGAGCAGCCGGCCTCCCGTGCGGCGGCGGGTCTTCGCACGCGGAGCCGACCGCTTCGCCGTCCCGCGCCCAGCCTTTCCGCCGGGGCGCCCGCCCGCGTATGCCCCCGCGCCGCTCACGAGTGGTCGCGCTCGCCCCAGAGCGGAGTCGTGTCGACCTCGCCGAGCAACTGCACCTCGGGCTCGAGGTCGACGCCGAAGCGCTCTCGCACGCGCCGGCGTCCCTCGCCCATGAGCGCGATCACGTCCGCAGTCGTGGCCTCCCCCATGTTCTCCACGAAGTTCGCGTGCTTCTCGGAGAACCGCGCGCCGCCCACGGTGAGGCCGCGGCAGCCGGCCTCGTCGAGGAGGACGCCGGCGCTTTTGCCCTCGGCGCGCGGGTCGTCGGGGTTCTTGAAGGTGGAGCCGAAGGTCTTGATCCCGGACGGCTGGGCAGCGCGGCGCTGGGAGCGCATGTCGGCGAGGGTCGACTTGACCGTGTCCGGCTCCGCGGGGCTGAGTGCGAAGGAGGCGCGGGCGACGATCTCGTCGGAGCCGAGGTTCGAGCGGCGGTAGCTGAAGCCGAGCTCGTCGGGCGCGCGCCGGTCGGTTCCCGACGGCGTCGTGACCTCGACCCACTCGAGCACGCGCGCGAGGTCGCCGCCGTAGGCGTTGGCGTTCATCTTCACCGCGCCGCCGACCGTGCCCGGGATGTTCACGCCGAACTCGAGCCCGCTGAGGCCGGCGCGGGCGGCGAAGGCCGCCGCCTGGGGCAGCCGGGCTCCGCCGCCGCATAGCAGCCGCTCTCCGTCCTGCTCGATCGTCGCGAGCGAGCCGTCCAGCTTCAAAACGAGTCCTCGGAA
>DASQTS010000171.1:0-5478 GCA_035641775.1 Thermoleophilaceae bacterium | reverse complement strand
GACCCGGTGCGGCGCCTGATCGACTCGCTCCCGGTGCTGAAGCCGGTGATCCCGGATCCCGGCATCCGCTTCCAGCTCGTGCACGAGGACGACGTGGCGAGCGCGTTCGCCGCGGCGGTGCGCGGCGTGGGCGAGCCGGGCCCGTACAACCTCGCCGGCGGCGGGACGCTGACGATGTCGGACGTCGCCGACGCGCTCGGCTGGTATTCCGTCCCGGTGCCGAAGCCGCTCGTGGACGCCACGGCCGAGATCGCCACGCGCCTGCCGCTGATGCCGGAGCAAGTGGCGTGGATCCACTCGGTCAAGAAGCCGGTGCTGATGAAGACCGACCGCGCCGAGAAGCTGCTTCGCTGGCGCCCCAAGCACACGGCGAAGGCCACGCTGAAGGAGATGGCCGACGCTCAGAGGGCGGCGCGGTACAGCTCGGCGTAGTCCTCCTCGGACATCTCTCGAGGGTTCAGCAGGGTCGTGCCGTCGCCCATCGCGCCCTCGACGAGGGCGGGTATGCCGTCCTCCGGCACGCCCGCCTGGGACAGCCGCGTCGGGAGTCCGAGCCGCTCGACCAGGCCGGTGATGTATGCCGCCAGCGCATCGCCGATCTCGGGGTCGGAGATGTCGAACAGCTCGCCGATGTCGCGGTAGCGGTCGGCGATGTCGGGCGAGCCAGCGGCGTTGTGGCGGATCACATGCGGCAGGTGGATCGCGTTCGCCACCCCGTGCGGCACGCCGAAGTGCGCGCCCGCCGGGTGCGACATGGCATGGACGGAGCCGAGCGCGATCGAGATCGCCAGGTTCGCCGCGACCAGCATGTTGCCGCGCGCCTCCTCATCCTCCTCGCCCCGCTGAACGGCCCGCTCCAGGTTGTCGCGGATCATCCGCAGCGCCTGGAGCGAGCGCGCGTCCTGGTGCGGGCTCCAGTCCACCGACACATAGCCCTCGATCGCGTGCGTCATCGCGTCCAAGCCCGTAGCCGCAGCGACTGCGGCCGGTAGCGTCCGGGTTGTCTCGGGGTCCAATATCGCGAGCCGCGGAAACAGCGGGAAGTCCGCGATCTCGATCTTCACGTTCTCGTCCGGCACCTTGATCACCGCGGCCATCGACACCTCGCTGCCGGTGCCGGCCGTCGTCGGGATGCAGGCGAGCGGGGCCATGTCGAGCGGCCGACCCATGCCGTCGTCCTCGCGCGGCATGAGAAAAAACCCCTCCTGGTCGCGCGCGCCGCCGCCATGCGTGAAGACGGCGTCGGCGACCTTCGCTGTGTCCATCACCGAGCCCCCGCCCACCGCGAGGAACGCGTCCGCGCCGGCCTCCTTCGCCGCGGCGGCGCACGCGTCGCAGACCTGCGTCGAGGAATCCTGCGGCACGTTGTCGAAGACGCCGACCACCTCCAGGCCGCCGTCGGCGACACCCGCCTCGACCTTGTCGACGAGGCCGGTGCCGCGGATCACCTCGTCGGTGACGACGAAGACGCGCTTCGCGCCCTCCTTCTGGAACTCGAAGCCCGTGGAGCTCAGAAGGTCACGTCCCGAGATCACCCGGGTCGTGCCGGCGTACTGGTAGAAGTCCTTGAACCCGCGGAGCGGGGTCGGGTCCAGCGCGGAGCCTGCCTCCATCAGGCAGCCTCGAGAAGGTCCTCGCGGCCGTCCTGCTCGAGCAACGCGCGGTAGCGCGGGAAGATCGGCTTGGTCAGCGGCACGAGCTTCAGGATCTTCGCGACGGGGCCCTTGGCCTTCATCTGGCCGCGCGCGAGCGCGACGGTCACGTTCACCTTGCCGAGCCAGAACTTGTGCGCCGTGTCGGCGTCCATGGTCATCACGACCTCGGGCTCCATCGTGGTCTCACCGCAGTCGACGCGACCCTCCCCGTCCTCGATCAGCTCGACCGTGATCTGCGACTCCGGCTCGCGGTACTGGTACTGGACGATCGTGTTCGCCTTGCGGAATTTCGGCGCGAGCTCGTCGTCGTCGGCCAGCTGCTGGAAGAGCGTGCCGATGTACCTGTAGACCTCGTCCGCGTCTTTGAAGTAAGCCACGCGCGGAAGTCTACGACCGCGCCCGCACCAGCAGGGTCTGTGCCGCGCGGCCGACGCGGCCGCGCTCGTCCCACAGCGCCGTGTCGGTCATGCCGGTCCCTTCCACGTGCGTCACCGAGTCGAGGCAGACCCACTCGCCCTCGGGAGGACGGAGCAGGTGAACGGTGAGGTCCGTGTTGATGAAGATGAAGCGGTCCCAGGGCAGCGGCGCGCTCACACCGTTGCCGCCGTCGGCGGCGAGCATCACTCGCTGAAGCGGCGTTATCGACTCGCCCTCAACCAGCGCCACCCGCGGCCGCATCCAGACCGTCGCCGGGCCGGGCTCGAGGAAACGGCCGCGGGCAAAGACGATCTCCATAGCGGTGTGCCAGCCGACCGCCTCGCCGGTCGGGAAGAACTCGAGCGCCTCCGCGTCCTGGCGGCCGGGAGGCGGGTCGTCCTGCTCCCAGTCGGCGGTTATGTCCGTTTCCGCCAACCGCCAGCCGCGAGCCCTGGCGAGCTCCCCGTGGGCTCCCTCGAGGCTCGCCTCAATTAGTTCCACGCTCTTGCCGGGCCGAACGATCTGGGCATTGAGGGTGAGGGGCTCGATCGGGAGTGGCTTCAGGATCTCGACGGTCACGCGCGCGACCCGCGTGCCGTCGCGCGGCTCGCAGAGCTCGATCGCGCGGGCGAGCAGCGCGGACGCCGGCCCGGCGTGCTGCGAGTTCCGGTCCCACGGCCCGCGCGTGAGCTCGCTGGGCACCACGCGCACGGCCTCCGCCGCGGAGTCTCCCTCGAGTACGTAGAACGAATCCGTCACGGCGGCCACAGTATCCGCGTGGGTAAGTGGGTGGGCGGCGTCACGTTGTAGCGTGCCGCCGGTATGCAGGCTGTGACGTTTCAGGCGCCTGGCGAGGTGCAGGTCGAGGAGCGGCCGGAGCCGCAGCTGCTCGAGCGGGACGACGCCGTGGTGCGCGTGGAGGCCACCGGAGTATGCGGCTCCGACCTGCACATCTACCACGGGCGTGTCCAGATAGAGCAGGGCTTCACGCTCGGCCACGAGTTCGTGGGGACCGTGGTCGCGGCCGGGGACGGGGTCACCCAGCTTGCCGAGGGGGACCGCGTGCTCGGGTGCTATTGCTCGGCCTGCGGCAATTGCTTCTTCTGCCGCCGGGGCGACTTCCACAAGTGCGACGAGGGCCGCGTGTTCGGCCACGGCAAGACGCTCGGCTCGCTCCAGGGCGCCCAGGCCGAGCAGGTGCTCGTGCCCCACGCGAACCTCACGCTCCGGCGCGTGCCCGAGGGGATGTCCGACGACGTCGCGCTGTTCGCGGGCGACGTCATGGGCACCGGCTGGCACGCCATCGACCAGGCCGAGATCCGCCCCGGCGACACCGCGGCCGTGCTCGGCCTCGGCCCCGTCGGCCTCTGCGCCGTCCAGGCCGCGAAGGCGGCGGGAGCGGCGCACGTAATAGCCATTGACACGGTGGAGGACCGTCTGCAACTGGCCGAGTCTTTCGGTGCCCAGGCGGTTCATCTCACCGAGGACGACCCACGGCAGAAAGTGAAGGAGGCCACCGAAGGCCGCGGCGTGGACGCCGCCATCGACGCGGTGGGCCACCCCGACGCGCTCGAGCTCGCCTGCCGGGTCACGCGCAAGGCAGGAACGGTCTCGGCCATCGGCGTGTACGCCGAGCGCATCGAGGTGCACATGGGCATGGTCTGGATCAAGGCGCTGACCCTGAGGACCGGGCACGCGAACGTGATCGGGCACTTGGACCGCGTGCTTGCGATGCTCGACGCCGGCGTGCTCGACCCCGGCCCGCTCGTGACCCACCACATGAAGCTCGAGGACGCGGCGGAGGCGTACGCTGTCTACGACCGCCGCGAGGCGCTCAAGATCGTGATGAAGCCGTGAGCGTCGAGACCGGGACCGAAGCGATGCTCACCCGCCGCCGGGAGATCCTGGCTCAGGGCGCCGAGCCGCTCGGCTGGAAGGTCGGGTTTAACGTGCCCGAGATCCAGCGGAAGCTGGGCATCGACGGGCCGCTGGCCGGCTTCCTGACCACGGATTCGCTGATCGAAGGCGAGTGGGACGAGTATCCGGTGGTGGTCGAGAGCGAGGTGGCTGTGGAGATCGGCGACGACGGCCGCTCCATCGCTGCACTCCTACCCGCGCTCGAGATCGTGGACCCACCCGAGCTGGACTTGGAGATCGAGCAGATCCTCGCCGGCAACATCTTCCACCGGGCTGTCGCATTCGGCCCGCGAGTGGAGACGACGGAGCCCGGGCCGGGGCGCATCCTCGTCAACGGTGAGGAAAAGCACCCGGTGAAGCCGGATGGGCTGGAGCAGATGGTCGCGGCCGTGGCCGCACGGCTGGAGGCGGCCGGCGAGGGGCTCCGCCCCGGCGACCGCATCATCACCGGTGTGCTCGCCCCTCCCCACGAGGCCTCAGAGGGCGACACGGTGCGCCTCGAGCTCGAAGCTGTGGGGAGCGTGGAGGTCCGCTTCTCGTAGCATCCGCGGCATGAGCACAGACGCCGCCACGCTGCCCGACGCCCTGTCCGACGCCGCGCGCTCGTTCGTCTCCGGCCCGCACCGGTTCGTGATGGGCGGCGAGCGCCCGGAGGCCGCAGACGGCCGCACGTTCGAGACCATCGACCCCTCCACCGGGCGGGCGATCACCGAGGTCCCGTACGCGGGGGTCGAGGACGTCGACCGCGCCGTGCGCGCCGCGCGCGAGGCCTTCGAGGACGGCCGCTGGAGCAAGATCGCCGCCGCCGAACGCACCCGGGCGATCCTCGCCTTCGCAGATGCGGTCGACGAGCACGCGGACGAGCTGTCGGAGCTCGAGTCGCTTGACAACGGCAAGCCGGTGAAGCTGGCCCGGCGAGTGGACGTGCCGCTCGCCTCGGCACACCTCCGCTACTTCGCGGGCTGGCCCACGCGCATCAACGGCGAGGTGCTCCCGGTGGCGCAGCCGAACATGCACTGCTACACGCGCAAGGAGCCGGTCGGGGTGGCGGCGCAGATCATCCCGTGGAACTTCCCACTGCTGATGGCGGCGTGGAAGGTCGCCCCCGCGCTGGCGGCGGGCTGCACGATCGTCCTGAAGCCGGCGGAGCAGACGCCGCTCACGGCGATTCGCTTCGCCGAGCTGGCACTCGAGGCCGGCCTGCCCGAGGGCGTGCTCAACGTGATCACCGGCGACGGCGAGACCGGCGCCGCGCTCGTGGACCACCCGGACGTCGACAAGATCGCCTTCACCGGCTCCACGGCGGTCGGCCGCGAGATCGGCGAGAAGGCGGGGCGCGCGCTCAAGAGGGTGACGCTCGAGCTGGGCGGCAAGTCGCCGAACATCATCCTGCCGGACGCCGACATGAGCGCGGCGGTGAAGGGCGCCTACCAGGCGATCTACTACAACACCGGCCAGGCCTGCAACGCCGGCTCGCGCCTGTTCGTGC
>DASQTS010000170.1:0-9591 GCA_035641775.1 Thermoleophilaceae bacterium | reverse complement strand
CCGAGCGCCGGCGCGGTGCTGATCGACACCGGCTTCCACGCTTCCGTGGCGGTGAAGCCACGCTCGAACCTCGGCCGTGTGGGCGCGCTCCTCTACCGCGACATCGACATGCGCCCCGAGCAGGCAGCCGTCGCCCAGCTTCGCGACAAGGGCATCCAGGCGTCGGACGTCAAGGTCGTGATCATGACCCACTTCCACCCCGATCACGCGAGCGCCATCGTGGACTTCCCCGACGCCACGTTCCTGGTTTCGGAGGTCGAGTGGGAGGCCGCTACGGAGGGCGGGCAGCGCCAGGGCTACGTGCACTCGCAGTTCGACCACGGCTTCGACTACCGGCTGGTGGACTTCGACTCCGAGGAGGCCAACTCGTTCTCCGGCTTCGCCCGCTCGCTCGACGTGTTCGGCGACGGCAGCGTGCGGCTCGCGTTCACCCCCGGCCACACGCTCGGGCACATGTCGGTCGTGCTCCGGACGGCGAGCGGCGAGGTGCTCGTGGCCGGCGACGCCATCTTCATGCACAGGACGCTCGAGGACGACCACCTCCCCTTCGCGCTGCCGGACGAGCACCTCTTCCGGCGCTCGCTGCGCGAGATCCGGCAGTACGTGAGGGAGACCCCGGACGCGCTCGTCATCCCGGGGCACGACTGGGAGGCCTGGCAGAAGCTGAAGCCCGTCTACTGAGCGAGCTCCTCGCCCTCGCGTGACGCGGTGATGCGGATGACGTTCGGGTCGCGCACCCACGCGATCAGGTTGAGCGCCTGGAGGCGGTCGAGCATGTACTGGAACGCCTCTGCCTGGCGGCCGCTCGCGTAGTCGCGCCGGATCTCGAAGCGCCAGCCGTTCGCTCGAGTGAGTACGAGCGCGCGCCGGGCGCCGGAGATCTTCCGCGCGCCCTGCCCGATGTACGAGGCGATCCCGAAGGCCCCCGGAGCAAGCTCGAGCTCCGGCCGCCGCGCGCGGAGCCCGTAGGCGCCGAGGTCGCCTGGAATCGGATGCGTCGCGGGCGGCTCCTCGCCGGGCGGATGCAGCACGAGCTCGCCTGACGTCGCGGCGGTGTGGAGGCGGTCGAGCCGCTCCAGCCTCGCGCGGTCCTCGCGGAAGAGGCGCATGATCTCGGACGAGGCGAGCACCCGCCACAGGTACGTCTTCGAGTCATCCCCGAGGCCGGTGAGGATTCGGTGCGCGCGCGGATGGCTGTCGGGCGCGGTGTCGAAGAAGAGTTGCGCGTAGCTCGCCTCGTCATCGCCGTAGGCGCGGAGCAGGGTCTGCAGGTTGCCGATCCCCATGTGGTACGAGACGACGGCGAGATCCTCGCGGCCAAACTCGTCCATCGCGATCTTCAGGTAGCGGCCGGTCGCGGCAAGCGCCTTGCCGGGGTCGAAGCGCTCGTCGACGTCCGCGAGGCGCTCCCGTCTCCGCTCCGCCTGGCCCGGCCCGCGGGCGCGGCCGAGCCGGCGAATCAGGCGCTCGCTGCGCTCCACGTCCACCTCAAGCCCGAGCAGGCTCGTCGCCGTCTCGGCGAGGATCTGAGTGAGCCCCACGGCCCCCTCGAGGTCGTCGCTCGCTCGCGCATCGGGCCGGCCGGCGCTCTCGAGCAGGACCATCCCCTCGATCAGGTCGGGATCGATCCCGGCCGCGGCGGCAGCTTCCTCGATGCCGTCCCGCCAGCGCCGCATGCGCTGTGCCGTGGCGACGATCCCCCCCGGGCTCTTCACGTACACGACGTGGCTGTGCCCGGCCGCGGCGCGCCGCTCGAACTCGTCCTCGCGATCGGGCTCGTACGCGAACGGGTCGTCCTCGAGGTCGAGCGGGCTATACGACGGACCTTCGTCGCGCAGCAGGAAGATGAGGCCCGCGGCCGCCGCGAGCACGACCACGAGCAGGAGGGCGAGGCGTCGAATCACGCCCCGCAGCCTGTCAGGGGCACGCAGGGGGGCGCCGTTGTTACAAGCTAGGCAGCCGCCGTGCGCCGGTTCTTGCGTGCGTCGCGTACCGCACTCTTGCGGCCCTCGCCCACGAGCTTCGAGTGCATGTGGCGCACGCGCTCGAAGACGATCTCGGACGCCTCCTGGGCCTGCTCCTTCGTCGGCTCGGCCACCTGCTCGAACCGCACCGGCTCGCCGAAGTGCACGGTCACCTTCGGGAACTGAAGGCGCTTCCAGTTGCGGGCCCGCTCGGTTCCCGCGATCGCCGTCGGCACGACCGCGGCGCCGGACTCGAGCGCCAGCTTGCCGACTCCGTGGCGCGGCTTGCCGAGCTCGCCGGTGCGCGAGCGGCCGGCCTCCGCGTACATCACGACGACGTCGCCGCGCCCGAGGATCGCGTGCGCGGTATTGAAGGCCTCGTCATCCTTGTGGCCGCGCCTCACGGGGAACACGCCGCCGTTGTGGTACACGACCTGCATCGGCGCCTTGAAGAGCTGGGACTTCGCCATGAACTGCACCTTCCGGCGCAGGTAGACCGCCACGAAGAAGTGATCCAGGAAGGAGAAGTGGTTCGGCGCGATGATCACCGGCCCCTCGTGCGGCACGTGGTGCGAGTCGATGCAGCGGGCCCTGTAGATCAGCAGCAGATAGGGCGTCAGCAGCAGCCGCACCAGGTCGTACATCCAGTTCGGCCGCTTCGTCCGCTGGCGCTCGTGGAACCGGTCGAAGTACTCGGGGGGGCGGGGATCCTTGTAGACCTGCGGCTTCACCTGCGCTCCTCTACCCGGAGCGGTCCGCTTCGTTACTCCGCGACCGCGCAACCGCCCGCGCCCAGCCCGCCAGCAGGGACTCGCGCTCGTCGGCGGACATCGAGGGCTCGTAGCGCGCGGCCTGCCTCCACATGGAGCGCACGTCATCCTCGCTCCAGGCGCCCGTGGCCACGCCGGCGAGATACGCGGCGCCCAGCGCCGTCGTTTCCGACACCTCAGGTACCACGACCGGCACGCCGAGCACGTCCGCCTGGAACTTCATGAGCCAGCCGTTGACCACCGCGCCGCCGTCCGCCCTGAGCTCCTCGAGCCTGACGCCCGACGCCTCCTCCATCGCGCGCACCGCGTCCACCGCCTGGTAGGCCATCGCCTCGAGCGCCGCGCGCGCGAGGTGTGCCCGCCCCGAGCCGCGCGTGAGACCCACGAGCGTCCCGCGCGCGTACGGGTCCCAGTGCGGCGAGCCAAGTCCCGTGAAGGCGGGGACGAGGTAGACGCCGTCGTTCGAGTCGAGCGAGCGGGCGAGCTCCTCGGTCTCGTCCGCGGTGCGGATGATTCCGAGCTGGTCGCGCAGCCACTGGACCGCGGCGCCGGTCACGAAGATCGCGGCCTCGAGTGCGTAGTCGACCCGATCCTCGACACCCCAGGCAAGCGTCGTGAGGAGCCCCTCCGCCGGCTCGGGCATGTCGCCGCCGGCGTTCTCCAGCACGAAGCTGCCCGTGCCGTACGTGTTCTTGCCGAGGCCGGGCTCGTGACAGGCCTGCCCGTAGAGCGCGGCCTGCTGGTCGCCCGCGATGCCGGCCACCGGCAACGAGCCGCCGAACTCGCTCGTCTCGCCGTACACGTGCGCGCTCGGGTGCGGCTCCGGCAGCGAGCCCGGGTCCACGCCGAGCAGCTCGCAAAGCTCGGCGTCCCAGCGGCGCTCGCGAATGTCGAATAGGAGCGTGCGCGACGCGTTCGATAGGTCGGTTGCGTGCTCGCCCGTCAGCTTGAAGACGAGCCAGGAGTCGATCGTCCCGAAGGCCGCGTCGCGCGGCACGTCGCCCTCCTGGATGAGCCACTCGATCTTCGTGCCGGAGAAGTACGGATCGAGCACGAGGCCCGTGCGCTCGCGCACGAGCGGCTCGTGCCCGGCGTCACGCAGCTCGTCGCAGCGGCGCGCCGTGCGGCGGTCCTGCCAGACGATGGCGCGGTGGAGCGGCTCGCCCGTGTCGCGGTCCCACGCCACGATGGTCTCGCGCTGGTTCGTGATGCCGATCCCGCTCAGGCGGCGCCCGTCGATCCCCGCGGAGTCGAGCGCCTCGCGCGCGACCGCGCGCGTGACGTCCCAGATCTCGGACGCGTCGTGCTCCACCCAGCCCGGCCGCGGGAAATGCTGCTGGAACTCCCGGTAGGCGCGCCCAGTCGAGCGCCCGCCCTCGTCGAACACGATGCAGGTCGTGCCGGTCGTGCCCTGGTCGATCGCGAGGATCAAGGTCGTGGCGCAAGCACCGGGCGGTGCCCGGTGCACAGCGAGGTCATCTCGGCAGCCTACCCCGCTTGTATCTTCCCGGCCCATGCCCGACGTAGAGGCCCACATCACCGGGACCGTGTGGAAGATCGAGTGCCAGATCGGCCAGGCCATCGAGGAGGGCGACACGCTCGTGATCCTCGAGTCCATGAAGATGGAGATGCCGGTCGAGGCCGAGGACGACGGGACGGTCAAGGAGATCGTCTGCGAGGAGGGCCAGTCGGTCTCCGAGGGCGACACGCTCGTCGTCCTGGAGTGACCGGCAAGCTTCAGCTCGACGAGCCGGCCGAGGGCGTCGCCCGGCTGACCATCTCGAACCCGGACAGGCGCGGCGCGCTGGATCACGAGATCCTTGACGCGCTCGCGGAACACGCGCGGACGCTCGACGCTCGCTGCCTCGTGATCCGCGGCTCCCGCGAGGTCTTCTCGGCGGGCTACGACATCGGCAACCTCGGCGAGCAGAGGTTCGAGGAGAGCGCAGAGAAGCTGGTCGCCCACCCGTTCCACGACGCGCTCGAGGCGCTCGAGGCGTACCGCTATCCGGTGGTCGCCGAGGTGAACGGGCATGCCATCGGCGGGGGGCTCGAGCTCGCGCTGACCGCCGACATCCGACTGGCCGCGCGCGGGGTGAAGATGGGGATGCCGCCGGCGAGGCTCGGGCTGATCTACTCGCACACGGGGCTGGCGAAGTTCATCGATGTGTGCGGCCCCGCCAACACGGCCGAGCTGTTCTTCGTGGGGCGCAACGTGGATGCCGACCGCGCTCTGGAGATGGGGCTCGTCAACGCCGTGGTCGAGCCGGACGCGCTGGGCGAGCGGGTGCTCGACCTCGCGAGCGACATCGCCTCGAACGCGCCGCTGTCGCTGGCCGGCAACAAGCAGATGATCAGGGAGCTCCGCCGCCTGCGCCTGCCGGCCGACCTGGAGCGGGCGCTCGTCGAACTGCGCGAGTCGTGCTTCGCCTCGGAGGACTTCCGCGAGGGCGTGCAGGCCTTCACCGAGAAGCGAAAGCCGCGCTGGCGCGGCCGCTAGCCCTAGGCCTCCTCATCGAGCCACTCGGTCACGAAGCGCGGGCTCGCGTGGATGTTGATCTGCTTGGAGCCTTCGCCCGACGCGGTGAACCCGTGCGGCTCGCCCGCGGGGACGACGACGACGTGGCCGGCCGGCACCTGCTGCTCCGCGTCGCCCGCGCGGAAGGTGGCACTGCCCTCGAGCACCACGAGACCTCGGCGTAGTCGTGCCTGTGCAGGGAGGGGCCCCTGCCGGGCGCGGCGTCGACGAGGAGGAAGGACACCCCGGCGCCGCCGTGGTCGCCGCCCTCGAACTCGAGCGATTTGTTCTCGTTGCGCAGGCCGCCGAAGGGAAGGATCTCCATGCGCGCACGATAAGCAACGATGCCGCGGTGCTCGCGGACGTCGTACCCCTGCTGCGCTGCCCGGTGTGCGAGGGCGACCTCGCGCTCAGCGACGGCGCGCTCCGCTGCGACGCCGGGCACTCGTTCGACGTGGCGAGACAGGGCTACGTGAATCTCGTCCCCGGCTCGGCCGACACGGCAGCGATGGTGGAGGCTCGCGACGAGTTCCTCCGCACGGGTCAGTTCGATCGTCTGACGCGCGCTCTCGTCCTCCAAGCCGGAGGCTTCGATGCCCCCGGGGCCGTCGTCGATCTTGGTGCAGGCACGGGTCACTACCTGTCGCGCACGCTGGACGCACTTCCGCGCAACGCGGGCATCGCAATCGACTCCTCTCCCGCCGCCTTGCGACGCGCGGCCCGCTCGCATGAGCGCGCGGCGGCCGTGGGCGCCGATGTCTGGAAGCCGCTCCCGCTGAAGGACGACGTGGCGGCGCTCGTGCTGAGTGTCTTCGCCCCGCGCAATCCGGCCGAGATCGCACGCATCCTCGCTCCGGGCGGCTACCTCGTCGCCGCCACCCCGACGACCCGCCACCTGTACGAGCTCGTCGGTCCCCTGGGACTCCTGTCGGTGCCGGACGACAAGGAGGACCGCCTCGACGCGCAGCTCGCGAGTCGGTTCGAGCTCGTCTCGCGTGACGCGATCGAGTACGCGCTGTTCCTCTCCCGCGACGAAGCTACGCAGCTTGTGCGCATGGGGCCGAGCGCGTGGCACGTCGACGACCAGGCGGTGTCGGAAGGGATCGAGCGACTGCCGGACCCGCTGACGGCGACCGCGTCAGTCACGCTGTCGCGCTACCGCGGGGCGGCTTGACTCGGAGTCGCCGAGGACTCAGGGTTGCCCGCATGGGCCTGGGCGTCGGCTTCACCCCCTTCGAGACCCGGACCGACGTGATCGTCCGCGTGTCGCGCCACGCGGAGCAGATCGGTCTCGACCGGGTGGGAGTCGCGGAGGGCTGGACGCACGACTCGCTGATCATGCTTGCCGAGCTGGCGGGGCAGACGTCGCGGATCGGGCTCGGCACCGGGATCGTCTCCGTCTGGGGCCGTACGCCCGCGACGATGGCGCTGGGTGCAGCCGGCCTGCAGCGGCTGTCCGGGGGGAGGTTCTCGCTCGGGATCGGCGCCGGCAGCCCACCGCTGGCGGAGGGCTTCCACGGCGTGCCCTGGGACAGCCCGCTGGCTCGCATGCGCGAGACCGTCATCGCGGTCCGCGCGCTCGTCGCCGGGGAGCGCCTGCCCGACCCGGCGCCGGGGGCGCGCCCGCTGCGCCTGGGCATCGCGCCGGAAACGCCCATCCCGATCCTGCTCGCCGCCCTCGCCCCGGGCTCGGTCCGGCTCGCGGGTGAGCTCGCCGACGGCTGGACGCCCTTCCTGTGGGCGCGCTCGCGGCTCGATGAAGGGAGGGCGCTCGTCGAGGAGGGCGAGCAGCGGGCCGAGACCCGGACGCCCACACAGGTCTTGCCCGGCATCCCGGTCGCACTCGGCCCGGACGAGGCGGCCGCGCGGAAGCTCGCCGCATGGTGGCTCTCCACGTACTGCACGCGGATGGGCCCGCTCTATCCGAGCATGCTCGGCGAGCGCTTCGGCATGCGGAAGGCGGTGGACGCGGTGGTGGAGGCCGCGGCCGGCGGCGCGTTACCCGAGCTCCCCGCCGTAGCGGAGGAGCTCGCGCGCGACGTGACGCTGTTCGGCGCCTACGACGACGCCGGCAACACCATCTCCGCGTGGCTGTCGGCCGGCGCGGACAGCATCAACCTCGTGCTCCCTCCCGGTCATCCGGAGGAGCAGCTCAAAGAATTCCTGGACGCGATAGTGGCCGCCGGGGGATACGTCCGGGCCTAGCCCTAGCTTGGGCTTCCGTGCCGTCCCTCATCTCAAGGGAAGAGGCGCTTCGGCTGGGTGAGATCGAGGATCGCGCCGAGATCGAGGCGCTGGTAGAGCGCGCCTGGCGCGTGCGCTGCGAGCGCTTCGGCGACTCGACCGACATGTGCTCGCTCGTCAACGCGAAGTCGGGCGGTTGCGCCGAGGACTGCGGCTTCTGCTCGCAGTCGCGCTTCGCCGAGGCCGACACGCCGATGCACGCGATGATGAACCCGGAGCAGATCCTCGAGCACGCCCGGGCGGCGGAGGCGGCGGGCGCTCACCGGTTCTGCATGGTCACGCAGGGGCAGGGCCTCTCGAAGCGGGACTTCGAGACGATCGTCGCGGGCGCGCGACTGGTCTCCGAACACACGAACCTGAAGCGCTGCGTCTCGATCGGCCACATGTCGCCCGCGCGCGCGAAGGCGCTCAAGGACGCCGGCGTGCAGCGAGTGCACCACAACGTCGAGACGGCGGAGAGCTACTACCCCGAGGTCTCCAGCACCGTGCGCTACGAGGGCCGGATCCGGACGATCGACGCGGTGCGCGGCGCCGGGCTCGAGACGTGCGTGGGCGGCATCCTGAACCTCGGCGAGTCGCGCGAGCAGCGCGTGGAGATGGCGTTCCAGCTCTCTAAGGTCGACCCGACCTCCGTCCCGATCAACCTGCTGAACCCGCGCCCCGGAACGAAGTTCGGCGACCGCCAGCTGATGGAGCCGCTCGAGGCGATCAAGTGGGTCGCGATCTTCCGCCTGATCATTCCCGACGCGCTCTTCAGGCTCTGCGGCGGCCGCAACGAGAACCTCGGCCACGGCGAGCTTCAGCAGCTTGCGGTGAAGGCCGGGCTGAACGGGGTGATGATGGGCAACTTCCTGACCACGCTCGGGTCGGAGCCCGAGGACGACAGAAGGATGTTCGAGGAGCTCGGGCTGAACGTGGCGAGGCAGGAGGACAACGGCGTGAACCCCCGGCCCGACAACCGGTCGGGATGGCTCGACGGCGAGACACCCGACACGCCGATCGACGCGCTCATCGACTCCCAGCAGGAAGCCAACTTCTGGAACCCCGTCGTCCAGCTTCGCCACAGGAAGAAGTCCTCGGTTCCGCCTCGGCCGGACGGGGCGCGGAATGCCTACCCGGAGGTGATTCACGTGGAGCCGGCGGCGTGAGCAGCGACATCGAGGAGCGGCTCGAGGAGATCCGCGACCGCGGGCTGTACCGGCGGATGCGCTGCGTGTCCGGCCCGCAGGGCCCGCGCGTGCTGCTCGACGGCAAGCCGGTGCTACTGCTCTGCTCGAACAACTACCTCGGGCTGGCCGATCACCCGCGCGTGCGCGAGGCGGCCGCCGAGGCCGCGATGCGCTACGGCGCCGGGTCCGGCGCGTCGCGCCTGATCTCGGGCAACATGACGATCCACCGGCGGCTCGAGGAGCAGCTCGCCGCGTTCAAGTCGTCCGAGGCGTGCCTGCTCTTCGGGTCGGGGTATCTCGCGAACGCGGGCGTGGTCTCCACGCTCGCGGGCGAGGGCGACATCGTGTTCTCGGACGCCCTGAACCACGCCAGCATCGTCGACGGCTGCCGGCTCTCGCGCGCAGACACGTTCGTGTACGACCACTGCGACACGGACCATCTCGAGTGGGGGCTCCGGCAGGCGGAGGGCCGCGGCTCCCTGATCGTCACCGACGGCGTGTTCTCCATGGACGGCGACGTCGCGCCGCTCGAGCGCATCGTGGAGCTGGCGCAGCGCTACGACGCGCGCGTGATGGTGGACGAGGCGCACGGCACCGGCGCGATCGGCCCCGACGGTCGCGGAGCCGTCGCGGCGGCGGGCCTCGAGGGCGAGATCGACGTGGTCGTGGGGACGCTCGGCAAGGCGCTCGGCTCGTACGGGGCGTACGTCTGCTGCGACGCCGGCATGGCGAAGTACCTGATCAACACGGCGCGCACGCTGATCTTCTCGACGGCGCTCTCGCCACCCGCCGTCGCCGCCGCGATGGCGGCGCTCGAGCTGCTTCGCGAGCAGCCGCGCCGTGTCGAGAAGCTTCAGCGGAACGCGGCGGTGCTGCGCGAGTCGCTCGAGGCGCTGCGCTTCCCGGTGCCCGAGACGGCGACCCAG
>DASQTS010000169.1:0-11204 GCA_035641775.1 Thermoleophilaceae bacterium | reverse complement strand
CACGTTGGCCTGCCGATCTGCCTCGAGGGCGCGCTGAAGCTGAAGGAGGTCTCCTACATCCCGACCGACGCGTACGCGGCCGGCGAGATGAAGCACGGGCCGATCGCGCTGCTCGACGAGCGCACGCCCGTGGTGTGCGTGGCCACCGACTCGCCGGTCCTCGACAAGGTGCTCTCGAACATCGCGGAGGTGCGGGCCCGCGGCGCGCACGTGATCGCCGTCGCCACCGAGGGCAACGGCGAGATCGCGCAGTACGCCGAGGAGGTCGTGGAGGTCCCCCGCACCGACTGGCTGCTCCAGCCGCTGCTGGCGGTGATCCCGCTGCAGCTGATGGCGTACTACATCGCGCGCGCCCGCGGCCTCAACGTCGATCAGCCGCGCAACCTGGCCAAGACCGTCACCGTCGAGTAGGTGCCTCTGTGAGCGGCGGCGTCGGCATCGACCTCCTCGACGTCGGCCGGTTCGAGCGGGCGCTCGCCCGACGGCCGCGGCTGGCGGATCGCGTGTTCACGGACGCCGAGCGCGAGTACGCCGCCGCGCGCGCCCGGCCGGCGATGCACCTGGCCGCCCGCTTCTGCGCGAAGGAGGCGGTGGCCAAGGCGCTCGGGCTCAGCGGCTGGAGCTTCCGCGACGTCGAGGTGGTCGCGACGGGCGCGGCGCCCGAGGTGAGGCTCACCGGGACCGTGGCCGAGCGCGCCGCGGAGCTGGACGGCACGATCGCGATCTCGCTCACGCACACCGACGACGTGGCGGGCGCCGTCGCGATCCTGCGGTGACGGCTCTTCCCTCCTGGCTCGACCCGCTCTACGAGGCCGCGGAGATGCGCGCGGCCGATGCCTGGGCAATCGACGAGATGGACGTGCCGCAGGACGACCTGATGGCGCGCGCGGCGCTCGGCCTCGCGCGGGTTGCGGCGGAGATCGCGGGCGACGGCCCGATCCGGGCCGTGGTCGGCAAGGGGAACAACGGCGGCGACGGGCGGGTCGCCGCGCGGCTGCTGGCGGAGGACGGCCATGTGGTCGACGTCATCGACGGAACCGAGCCGTTCGATCCTGCCGAGCTCGAAGGGTCCGGAGTCGTGCTCGACTGCCTCCTCGGGACCGGTTTCGAGGGCGAGCCGCGCGAGCCGATCGCGTCTGCGGTCTGGGCGATCAACCGCCAGAGCGCGCCGGTGGTGGCGTGCGACGTCCCGTCGGGGGTCAACGCGTCGACGGGTGAGGTCGCGGGGAAGGCGGTTCGTGCCGACGTAACCGCAACCTTTCATGGACCGAAGGTCGGGCTCTATGTGGAGCCGGGGAAGGGGCACGCGGGGAGGATCGAGGCCGTCGAGATCGGTATTCCCCGGGGGTTTCCGGCTCCGGTGGAGGCCGGACTGATCTCGGAGCGGGTGCTCGGCCTCTACCCCCACCGGTCACGCAGCGGATCGAAGTTCGAGTCGGGCGTGGTCGTCGTGGTGGGCGGCTCCATGGGGCTCACGGGCGCGCCGACGATGGCGGCGCGCTCCGCACAGCGAGCCGGCGCCGGGTACGTCCAGGTGGCCGTGCCGGAGCCGGTGCAGCCGGCGGTGGACCTCCGGTTGCTGGAGCAGATGAGCCGCGGCCTTCCCGACGACGACGGCTTCCACACGCCCGCCGGTGTTGCGGACGTGGAGGAGATGGCGGAGCGGGCGGGCGCCGTCGTGCTGGGGCCCGGGCTCGGGCGCGCCGAGGGCGCACAGGAGTTCGCGCGCGGTGCGGCGGTGGCGGTGGAGGCGCCTCTGCTGGTCGATGCCGATGGGCTCAACGCCCATGCAGGGCGGCTCGAGCTGTTCCGGGAGCGCGACGCGCCCACGGTGCTGACGCCGCACGAGGCCGAGCTGGGGAGGCTGCTCGGCGAGGAGCCCGAAGAGATCGCCGCGCACCGGGTGCGCTACGCCCGCGATGCCGCGGAGCAAAGCGGGGCGGTGGTGGTGCTGAAGGGCGACGACACGATCGTGGCGCGCCCCGGCGGCCCGCTCGCGATCAGCCCGGGCGGCTCCCCGGCGCTCGCGACCGCGGGGACGGGCGACGTGCTGTCCGGCCTGATCGGGGCCCTGCTGGCGAAGCGGATGGACGCCTTCGAGGCGGCGGCCCTCGGCGTGCTCGCGCACGCGCGAGCGGCTGAGGCGACCGCGGTCGAGCGGCTGGGCCCGGACCACGTCATCGCGGGCGACGTGATCGAGGCGCTCCCGCGGGGTCTCACCCCATGACCCATCGAGCCGTGGCGAGAGTCGATCTCGGCGCGATCGAGCGCAACTGCGCGCGGCTTCCGAGACCCCTGTGCGCGGTCGTCAAGGCGAACGCGTATGGCCACGGTGCGGGTCCAGTTTCGGAGGCGGCGCTATCCGGCGGCGCGGAGTGGCTGGCGGTGGCGACGGCGGCCGAGGCGGCCGAGCTCCGCGCGCTCGGCATCGAGGCCCGCCTGCTCGTCATGGGAGCTCTGACCAGCGCAGAGCTGCGCACTGCGATCGAAGCCGACGCGGACATCGTGGCCTGGAGCGACGAGGTGGCCGATGCCGCCCCGCGCATCCACGTCAAGCTCGATACCGGCATGGGGCGGCTCGGCACGAAGGACCGCGAGCACGCGCTGCGGCTCGCCGCGCGCCCGAACGCCGTCGGGCTGATGACGCACTTCGCAACCGCCGACGAGCAGGGCGACGACCACTTCCCCGCGCAGCTCGAGGCGTTCCGCGCGTTCGTGGAACAGGCCGGCCGCGACGACGTCCTCGTGCACGCCGCCAACAGCGCGGCCGCGCTGCGTGACCCGGCAGCCCACTTCGGCATGGTGCGCTGCGGGGTGGCGGTCTACGGGCTGGACCCGTTCCAGGAAGACCCGGCCGCGCACGGCCTGGAGCCCGCCCTGTCACTGCTGTCGTGGGTCGCGTCGATCAGGTGCCTGGAGCCGGGCGAAGGGGTGGGCTACGGCCAGGTCTGGCGCGCGGAGGAAGCCACCTGGGTCGCGACCATCCCCGTCGGATACGGCGACGGCTGGCGCCGCGGACTCACGAACGACTTCGACGTGCTGATCGACGGGCGGCGCCACCGCGGCGTCGGGGCTGTGAGCATGGACAACGTCGGCGTGGCCCTCGGGGCCGACACCGACGTCCGGGTGGGGGACGAGGTCGTGCTGATCGGAAGCCAGCGCGGGGAGCGGATCCTCGCCGAGGAGGTCGCGCGGCGGCTCGGCACCATCAACTACGAGGTCACCACGGGCCTGCTGCCCCGGGTGTCGCGCGAACACGTGCGATGAGCGGCGCGTGGGTCGTCGGCGGGGCACTGCGCGACGAGCTCCTCGGCCGTGAGGTCACGGACATCGACATCGCCGTGGAGGGCGATCCCGAGCAGGCCGCCCGCGAGCTGGCAGCCGAGCTGCGCGGGCCCGTCTTCCGCCTCTCCGAGGCCTTCGGCGCCTGGCGCGTGGTGGACCGGCGCGGCGGCCGCGTGTACGACTTCGCGCCGCTTCAGGGCGCGACGATCGAGGAGGACCTGCGAAAGCGCGACTTCACGGTGAACGCGATGGCCCGGGCGGCCGGGGAGGGCGGCGCCGCGGCCGCCGCGCCCGGGTCGGGAGAGCTGATTGACCCGCTCGGCGGGCGTCCGGACCTCGAGTCGCGCACGCTCCGCGTGCTCGGCCCGGAGGCGTACGAGAGCGACGCACTGCGCCCGCTGCGCCTGGCGCGCTTCGCCGCGGAGCTCGGCTTCGAGCCCGACGAGGAGACGGAGCGGCTCACGGCGGCGGCCGCCGCGCGCGTGCCCGAGGCCTCCGGCGAGCGGATCTTCGCCGAGCTGCGCCGGCTGGTGATGGCGCCCGGGGCGGTGGACGGGCTCGCGCTCGCGGACCGGCTGGGCCTGCTCCGGGCGGTCCTTCCGGAGCTCGCCGACCTCCACGACATCGACCAGAGCCACTACCACCACAAGGACGTCTATGGGCACACGCTCGAGGTGCTCGAGCGCCTGATCGAGCTGGAGCGCGAGGCCACCGGCGAGCTGCGTGCGGTGCTCGACAAGCCGCTCGCCGACGAGCTCACGCGCGGCGAGGCGCTGCGCTTCGGCGCCCTCCTGCACGACATCGGCAAAGCCGCCACGCACGACGTGCGCGAAGACGGTCGCGTGACGTTCATGGGCCACGACCGCCTCGGCGAGGAGATGGTCCGCGCGATCTGCAGGCGGCTACGCACGAGCCAGCGCCTGAGCCGCTTCCTCGAGGCGATCACCCGCCATCACCTGGTGCTCGGCTTCCTCGTGCACGAGCGCCCCCTGGACCGGCGCGCCGTCTACCGCTACCTCGAGCGGACGTCGCCGGTCGAGGTGGAGGTGACGCTCCTGTCCTGCGCCGACAGGCTGGCCACGCGCGGCAAGAACGCCGAGCGAGCGATCGACGCGCACCTCGAGCTGGCGCACGAGCTCATGCCCGCCGCGCTCGAGTGGCGCCGCAGCGGGCCGCCGCGGCTGCCCGTGCGCGGCGACGAGCTGGCCGCGGAGCTCGGGATCGAGCCGGGCCCCGAGCTGGGGCGGCTCCTCGCCGAGCTCGAGGAGGCCGCATACGCCGGCGAGGTGACCGACCGCGCCCAGGCGGTCGAGCTCGCCCGGCGGCTGCGCGACAATGCCGTGCGGTGATCGTCGACCGCGCCATCTACAGGGACGGGGTCCGTCAGGCGGACGGGTCCGGGCCGACTACGCCGGGCGCCTTCGTCTGGATCGGTGTGTACGAGCCGACAATGGACGAGTTCGACGGTCTGGCGCGCGAGTTCGACCTCCCTCCCCTGGCGGTGGAGGACGCGGTCGAGGCCCACGAGCGGCCGAAGCTCGACGTGTACGGGGACATGCTCTTTCTCGTCGTGAAGACCGCCCGCTACGTGGATCCGGAGGAGGTCGTCGAGCTCGGCGAGCTCTTGATCTTCGCCGGGCCGGACTACCTGATCACCGTCCGCCACGGGGAGGGCAGTTCCCTCGCGGAAGCACGGCAAGCGCTCGAGCGCGATCCGGAGCGCATGCGCTCCGGCCCGAGCGCCGCCCTCCACGCGATCCTCGACCAGGTCGTGGACGACTATGCCCCGGCGATCGAGGGCCTCGAGAACGACATCGACGAGGTCGAGCAGCAGCTCTTCTCCGAGCGGCGCGTGAACCTGGCCGAGCGGATCTACCGGCTCCAGCGCGAGGTGCTCGGGTTCCGGCGTGCGGTGACACCCCTCATCGAGCCCGTCGAGCGGCTCGCGGGCGGGCGCTATACGGCCATCCATCCGAGCACGCGTGACTATTTCGGCGACGTCCGCGACCACCTCGCCCGCGCGCGAGACCAGCTCGACGGCCTACGCGACCTCCTCGCCGGGTCGCTCCAGGCCAATCTCGCGCAGGTTGGCCTGCGCCAGAACGACGACGTGCGGCGGATTTCGGCCTGGGTCGCGATCATCGCGGTCCCGACGGCGATCGCCGGCATCTACGGCATGAACTTCGAGCACATGCCGGAGCTGCGCTGGGAGCTCGGCTACCCGGCAGTCCTGCTCGTGATGCTTGCGATCTGCTCGTGGCTGTACGTGCGCTTCAAGCGCGCGGGCTGGCTGTAGGCTGCCGCGCCATGCCTGAAGAAGACGACTGCATCTTCTGCAAGATCGTGGCGGGCGAGCTGCCGGCCGAGATCGTCCAGGAGGACGAGCACACGCTCGCGCTCATGGACATAAGCCCGTGGACGCGCGGCCACGCGCTCGTGATCCCGCGCAACCACTCGCGCAACCTCTACGAGGCGCCGGAAGAGGACCTCGCGCATGCCACCGCCGCCGCGAAGCGGCTGGCGCTGACGATGCGCGACCGGCTCGGCTGCGACGGCATCAACCTGCTGAACGCGTGCGAGCCGGCCGCGTGGCAGACGGTCTTTCACCTGCATATCCACGTGATCCCGCGCTACGACGACGACCCGCTCCGGCTGCCCGGGCAGCCGCGCCAGCCCGAGGAGGGCGAGCTCGCGGAGGTGGCCGCGGAGCTGCGCGGTGGGTGAGCGGGCGCGCCTCGAGCGTCACGGCCACCTCGGCGTGCTCGTCATCGACCACGAGCCGCTGAACCTGTTCGACGCGCAGATGGTGCGCGACATCCTGTCCGGGCTGGACGAGGCAGAGAGCTGCCGTGCCCTCCTCGTGCGCGCCGAGGGGCAGTACTTCACCGGCGGCGTGGACGTGAACGTATTCAAGGGGCTCTCCCAGGAGCAGGCGGCGCGGCTCACGACCGATCTCCTGTCCCTGACACATCGGATCGAGGGGCTGCCGATGCCGACGCTCGCCTCCGTCCACGGGCTGTGCCTCACAGCCGGGCTGGAGCTGGCGCTCGCCTGCGACATGATCTGGGCGTCCGAGTCGGCCCGGTTCGGCCTCGTGGAGGCCGTGATCGGCCTGACGCCGCTGATGGGCGGCACGCAGCGCATCGCGGAGCGCGCCGGGCCAGCGCGCGCCCGCGAGCTCGTGATGACCGGCGCCCTCTACGACGCCGAGAAGCTCGAGCGCTGGAACGTGATCAACCGCGTCCTGCCGGACGCCGAGCTTGCCGAGAAGTCGCTCCGCTTCGCCCAGCGTCTGGCCGCGGGGCCCACACGCGCCCACCACGCGACCAAGCGAGTGGTGAGGACGTTCCTCGAGGATGGCGTAGGCGCCGCGGATGAGCGAACGGCCGGGATCGGCGCCCCGCTGTTCGAGACCGATGACCTCCAGGCGGCCGTCGTGAGCTTCCTGGAGGAGGGTCCGGGCAAGGCGCGCTTCGAGGGCCGCTGATTCCCTTCCGCCGCCTGCCCCTGGTAGCGTGGTGGCGTCAGGGCCGGCAGCGACCGGCGTAGTTGAAAATGCAGGTGCCGAGGTTCGGATTCGCACACGAAGGACCGGCCGGGCACACGCAGGAAGGGGCAATCCACGTGCCTACCGGGACCGTCAAGTGGTTCAACGACGAGAAGGGCTACGGCTTCATCACACCCGATGAGGGCGACCGCGACCTCTTCGTCCATTACACCGGCATCGACGGCGGCGGCTTCAAGTCGCTCGCCGAGAACTCGAAGGTCGAGTACGAGGAGGAGACCGGCGACAAGGGTCCAAAGGCGGTGAACGTCCGCCCGATCTAGGGCGCTCGATCGGTCGTGCCCAAGGAAGAGAAGATTGAGATGGAGGGCGAGATCGTCGAGGCCCTCCCGAACACCATGTTCAAGGTCCAGCTCGACAACGGGCACGAGGTCCTCGGCCACATCTCGGGCAAGATGCGGCGGCACTACATCCGCATTCTGCCCGGCGACAGGGTCAAGATCGAGCTATCGCCATACGACCTCGACAGGGGACGGATCACGTATCGCTACAAGTAGAGGTCCGCAACATCGGCGCTAGGCCTGTGTTCCATCCGCGGTCATGACGAAGCGAATCCTTTTCCTGCTGATATCCCTGCTCGCGAGCCTCTTCGCTCTGCCGTCGACGGCGTCGGCGCGCATGGTCGAGCTCGGCGGCACGGCCGACGCCGCCTCGCTGAACTGCCCGGGCACCACAGAGAACCCGTGCGTGGCCGCGGTCCGGATGACCGGCTACCAGGGGCGCGCGTCGGGCGGGCCGAAGAACCCGTACTACATCCGCCGGGACGGCCACCTGGTGGCCTTCACCGTGCAGCTCGCGGACCCGACGGCCGAGGAGAGCGAGTTCTTCAACAGCCGCTTCGGCACCCCGTCGGTGGCCCGCGTATCGGTGCTGCGGCGCGGCACGACGCGGAAGACACGGCTCGATCACCGGCTGATCAGGCAGTCGGACCGCTTCCGGCTCGACCCGTACTTCGGCTCGAAGCCGACGTTCGTGTTCGACGAGGCGATTCCCGTCAAGGAGGGCAACTGGATCGCGATCACGGTGCCCACCTGGGCTCCGCTGCTCGCCACCAACCTCGCGACCACGAACTGGTGGCGTTCCTCGCGGGCGCGGGGCAGTTGCGAGCCGCCGCGGAGCCTCGAGCAATTCGCGATGGAGGACCTGCGCGAGGTGAACAAGTTCGGCTGCACCTACAACGGAGCGCGGCTCCTCTACTCGGTCACGTACGTGCCCAGCAACAGGGTCACGAGCGAAGAAGCCGGCTAGGCGCGAAACCCCCCTTCAACCGGCGCGCCCATCGCGCTAGCATCGCCTCAGTGACCACCGAGGGGTGGATCTTCATGGTCGGCTTCCGCGTCTTCGACGTGGGCCTGCTCATCGTGTGGCTGATTTGGTTCTTCCGGCTGCGGGATGACGACGACGACTCGCGCGGCGACGACGGGGGCGGCGGCGAGGGCCCGAGCCCGCGCGACGGGCCGAAGGGCCCCGGTGGCGGCGGGATCAAGCTGCCGCTCGGCCCGTGGGGCCTCGGACGAGGCCGGGTGCGCGACCACTCGCGCCGGCCCGGCGTGGACCGCCGCCGCGACCACGAGCCGCGCGTGCCCGCGCCCGCGCGCGTCAGACGCCCGAGCTCACCGGTTCCCATTCACCGCCGCGTCGCCTGACGTCAGCCGCAGGCGCCCGGATTCTCGTTGCAGTACTCCTCGAAGCGCTCGGCCGGCGTGTCCTCCGGCGGCGGCGTGTCGTTGTCGGGCGAGTCCGCCGGGGGCTGCTCGGGCTCCGGCGGCGGCCCCTCCTCAGGCAGCGTCTCGGTTGCCGGGTCGACGGTGGTCTCGGTGACGGGCGGCTCCACCGGCGTCGTGACGGTGGGCGTGGTCTCAGTGGTGATGGAGAGATCCGGCAGCTCGCGGGTGGTCTCACCGGCGGGTTCGTCATCGCCGCCGCAGCCCGCGATCGCCGCCGCGACCAGCAGCAGCAGCAGGAGCCGGAGGCGCGAGCTCAGCGCTCGACGGCCGGGAGCCGGCGGCCGCAGTGGGGACAGTCGTTCAGGTCGTTCTGGACGAGCTGCTCGAGGGAGCATCCGCAGAGGCGCAGGTTCTCGACGGCGTAGGGGAGGTTGCTCGGCGACGGGGCGAGCGGCAGCGGAGCGCCGACCACCTGGAACTCCTCGCCGCTCTCGTGGTCCACATAGGTCATTCCCGGCTCGACCTCGCGGACGATCTCACGGTCGGAGCGGGCACGCAGTCGGTACTTCTGGCGGGCTGGCATCGCGCGGGAACAATAGCGTCGGGCCCCGCTGACATGAGAATCCTGATCTTTCACGGCTACCTGCTGCGGGGCACCGGCAGCAACATCTACAACGCGAACCTCGCCCGCACGCTCGCGGGGCTCGGCCACGAGGTGCATCTGCTCTGCCAGGACAGGAGCTGGGACGCACCCGAGGGCGTCACGGTGCACGTCCCGGACATCGGGAGGGTGCTGCCCGTCTACGTGGCCGACGAGTACGAGGGCTTCGACGCCGTGCCGTTCCCCGAGCTGACCGACGACGAGCTCGGGCACTACCTCGACGCGAACGTCGAGGCGGTCAGGGGCGTGCCCACGCCCGACGTCGCGCTCGCCAACCACCTCGTGATGGGCCCGGTGATCCTGGCCCGCGCCCTGGACGGCAAGGCCCCCTACGCCGTGAAGATCCACGGCAGCGCCCTGGAGTACACCGTGAAGCCGAATCCGGAGCGATTCCTGCCCTACGCGATCGAGGGCATCCGCGCGGCGAACGGCGTGCTGGTGGGCTCCGAGCACACGGCCGGCTCGCTGTTCGAGGCGCTCTCCGACGAGCCGAGCCTGCCTCGGCGGACCCGTCTCGGCCCGCCCGGCGTGGACGTGCACGAGTTCCGCCCGCGGGAGCCGCGGCTCGACGAGCTCGCAGCCAGGCCGGCCGGGGGCTGGGGCGCGGAGGCCGGCGCGGCGGAGGCCCTCCGCGTGATCGAGCCCTCGCGAGACAGGCTGGTGAGCTACGTCGGAAAGCTGATCGTCTCGAAGGGCGTCGACCTGCTGCTGGCCGCATGGCCGCTGGTGGTGGACCAGGTCCCGGACGCCCGGCTGGTGGTAGTCGGGTTCGGGACCTACAGGGAGGCCCTGGAGCGCTTCGTCGAGGCCCTGCGGGGCGCCGACGTCGAGGCGCTGAAGGAGATCGCCGCGCGCGGGCGCGAGCTCGAGGGCGGCCCTCCCGGAGAGCTTCGGTTCCTCCGTGAGTTCCTGGACGGCATGGACGAGCGCTGGCTGCGAGCCGCCCCCGAAGCCGCGGAGCGGATCCACTTCACGGGCCGGCTGGAGCACGACGACCTCCCGATGCTGCTGCCGGCCTGCGAGGCGCAGGTCATGCCGTCCACGTTTCCCGAGTCGTTCGGCATGGTGGCCGCCGAGGCGGCCGCCTGCGGGGTGCTGCCGCTGTCTGCGAACCACTCGGGGATGGCGGAGGTCACGGCCACGCTCAGGCCCGCGCTGCCCGAGCATCTGCGCCCGCTCATGTCCTTCGACGTGGGCCCCGGGGCGGTGGGGGAGATCGCCGAGAAGCTGGTCGCCTGGTTGACCCTCGACCCCTCCGAGCGCGACGCCGCCCGGACCGCCCTGGCCGCCGAGACGGCCCGCCGCTACTCGTGGGAAAGCGTGGCCCAGGGCGTGATTGCGGCAGCCGCCGAGACCGATAATGTTCCCGCCCCGTGAGCCTCACCCGCAACACGGTCAAGGGGGTTGTGGCCGCGCTGTGCGCGGTCGCCGTCGTCCTCCCCGTGGGCGCCTGCGGGCGTGACGAGCCCGACCTCTCGAACGGCAAGGCGATGTTCGTGGAGAACTGCGGCTCCTGCCACGAGCTCGCCCGCGCCGGCACCGCGGGCACCCAGGGTCCGAGCCTCGACGCGGCCTTCCAGACGGCTCTGGCGGACGGCTTGGACCGCGACACGGTCCAGGGGATCGTGAACAAGCAGATCCTTCACCCCCGAAAGGGGAGCATCATGCCCCCGGGCGAGGAGATCGGCGTCACGGGCGACGACGCGCGCGACGTGTCCGCGTACGTCGGCTACGCCGCCGCCCGCAAGGGCGACGACGAGGGCGCGCTCGCCACCGCCGGGCTCGCCCAGGCGAAGTCCGGCGAGCAGATCTTCACCGCGGCGGGCTGCGCCGGCTGCCACACGTTTGGGCCGGCGGGCTCCACCGGCAACATCGGCCCTGCGCTCGACGACCTCGCGAGCGCCGCCGGCGACCGCGAGCCCGGCACGTCCGCCGAGGACTACATCCGGGAGTCGCTCACCCAGCCCGACGCCTTCCTCGCCGAGGGCTTCGGCAACGCGATGCCCTCCTACGAGGGCCGCCTCAC
>DASQTS010000168.1:0-18590 GCA_035641775.1 Thermoleophilaceae bacterium | reverse complement strand
GGTCAACTCGTACAAGCGGCTCGTGCCGGGCTATGAGGCGCCCGTCTACTGCGCATGGTCGCGCCGCAACCGCTCGGCGCTCGTCCGGGTGCCGCTCTACCACCCCGGCAAGGAGCAGGCGACGCGCATGGAGCTGCGCTGTCCCGACCCGGCGTGCAACCCCTACCTCACGTTCGCGATCCTGCTCGCGGCCGGGCTCGAGGGCATCGAGAAGGGCTACGAGCTGCCCGAGCCGATGGAGAAGAACCTGTACCACATCAGCCCGGAGGAGCGGAAGCGGCTCGGCATCGAGCAGCTTCCAGAGACGCTGGGCGAGGCGATCGAGCTGACCGCGGAGTCCGAGCTCGTGCTCCGCACGTTCGGCGAGCACATCTTCAACCGCTACGTCGAGATCAAGCGGCAGGAGTGGGAGGACTACCGCGTGCAGGTCTCGCAGTGGGAGCTGGACCGCTACCTCTCGATTTTGTAGTAGGGCAAGCGGCGGGCGGTGCCCGCCGCGCCGCCATGGTGTAACAAGGTCGTAACGCAGCCGGCGGCGACGGTCGGCACAATCTCCCGATGGACTCGCGCCCACGCTCAATCTTCGCCATCGCCACCGGCCGCCGCTCCAAGTGGGTGGTCTTCCTCATCTGGCTCGTCGGCATCTTGATCGCCGCCGGGCCGGCGGATCTGCCAACGAAGTTCATGGACGCGGAGAACAACGAGTCCACCTCGTTCCTCCCCGGCGATGCCGAGTCCACGAAGGCGCTGACCGCCACGGAGGAGCTCCAGGGAGGCGAGCTCGCTCCGGCCGTGATCGTCTACCAGCGCGAGTCCGGCCTCACCCCGGCGGACCGTGCGAAGATCCGCGAGGACGTCGGAAAGCTGACGTCGGAGCGCTTCCCGGGCGTCGCGCCGGACGGCGCCACCGCGGCCGCCGGTGGCGACTCCGGCAGCGCCGGGGAGGGCCCGGCATCCGAGGGCGGCGAGCCGCCGGCGAGCGGGTCGCAGGCCGGGCTGCCCGAGGGTTGCGGCGGGCCCACCACGCCGATCCCGGGCCAGCCGGGTGGCTACGCGCCCTTCGTCGGGCCGATCTGCTCGGACGACGGCAAGGCGGCGATCGTCACGGCCTACCTGAAGGGCGACGGCGATGGGGACACGATCCTCGACCCGGTCCAGTTCTGGCGCGACACCGTCTCTGACCCGGGTGGCGGCCTGCAGGTGAAGATCACCGGCGGAGCCGGCTACGCGGCCGACGCGATCGAGGTCTTCGAGGGCATCAACGGGACGCTGCTGCTGGCGGCGGTGACGCTCGTGATAGTCCTGCTGATCCTCATCTACCGCTCACCGATCTTCCTGTTCATCCCGCTGGCGGCCGTGATCTTCGCCGAGCTGCTCGCCCGCTCGGCCGGCTACGGGCTGTCCGAGCTCGGCGTGACGATCAACGGCCAGTCGAGCTCGATCATGTCGATCCTGGTGCTTGGCGCGGGTACGGACTACGCGCTCCTGATAGTGGCCAGGTACCGCGAGGAGCTGCATCACCGGCTCGACCGCCACGAGGCGATGGCGGCCGCGATGCGGTCGGCGGGCCCCGCGGTGCTCGCGTCCGCCGCGACCGTGATCGCGGCGCTCTTCTGCCTGATGATCGCCAAGGTCAACGGGACATCGGGGATGGGGCCGATCGCCGCGATGGGCGTGGCCTGCGCGGCGCTCTCGATGCTCACGCTGCTGCCGGCTCTGCTCACGATCTTCGGGCGGCGCGCGTTCTGGCCGTTCGTGCCGCACTCGACCAGGTGGATGGCCCCAGAGGGGGCCACCTCCGGCAGGCTGCGGCGCCGGATCGCGGAGGGCTCGCGCCTTCAGGCGCTGCTGCCGGTGATCGGCGCTTCGCTGATCGTCCTGCTCCTCCTGCCGCTCGTGCTGCTGAATGCCCTGCTCAGGAAGCTCACGCGGGGGTTCATCCCGTCGGTGATCTTCGGCCCGCTCGACCGGAACGTCTTCAAGCCGTACGAGGTGCGGCGCTTCCGGCACGAGCACTTGGCCGACGAGACGCACGGCTTCTGGAAGCGCGTGGGCGACTGGGTGGCGAGAAACCCGAAGCGCGTGGCGATCGGGTCGGTCGGAATCCTGCTCGTCCTGGCGCTGGGTCTCACGTCGTTCTCGACGGACCTCACCACGAACGACAGCTACCGGACCGAGGTCGAGTCCGTGGAAGGTCAGGAGATCCTCAGCCGGAGCTTCCCGGCGGGCGCGAGCGCGCCGGCCGACATCGTCGTGCCGAATGCTCAGGACGTGGCGGGTGTGCGCAGCGCGGTCTCGCGAGTGGATGGCGTTGAGGGCGTGTCGGGACCCGTCGCCCAAGGCGACAGCGGCGTGCTGGTGCAGGCGGTGCTCGAGCCTCAGCCGTACTCGACCGAGGCGTTCGACCTGATCGAGCCAATCCGGGATGCCGCTCACGGCGCGGCGGAGGGCTCGCTCGTGGGCGGCGCGAGCGCCGTCGAGTTCGACGTGCGCGAGGCTGCCGCGTGGGACTCGGCGGTGATTCCGCCGATCGTGCTCGTCGTGGTGTTCCTGATCCTGGTCGTGCTGCTCCGGGCCGTCGTGGCGCCGCTGATCTTGATCGCGACCGTGATCCTGAGCTTCGTGGCCGCGCTCGGAGTCGGTTACCTGGCCTTCGACGTGGTGTGGGACTTCCCAGGCTCGGACCCGTCGCTGCCGCTGTTCGCGTTCGTCTTCCTCGTTGCGCTGGGCGTGGACTACAACATCTTCCTGATGCACCGTGCCCGTGAGGAGACCCTGGCCCACGGCACGCGGGAGGGGATACTTCGCGCGCTCGCGGTCACCGGAGGCGTGATCACGAGCGCGGGGATCGTGCTCGCCGGGACCTTCGCGGTCCTCGGCGTGCTGCCGCTCGTGTTCCTGACGGAGATCGGGTTCGTGGTGGCGTTCGGCGTGCTGCTCGACACGTTCCTGGTGCGCAGCGTGCTCGTGCCCGCGCTCGTACTGATGATCGGGCCGAAGGTGTGGTGGCCATCAGCGCTCGCGCGAGCGGAGGGCGTCGGCGGTGAGCCGCCTCGCAAGGACGAGCGACTTCGGGTCGAGGCGTGACGGGCGGTCGCAGGGGCTGTGGCGGCACGGCTCGCCCCCGGCCCCGACGCCCAGCTTTGCTCCCGGCAGGCCGATCAGCTCGAACTCGCGGTGGTCCGAGTTGCCGCTGCCCTCGTCGCGCACCCAGCTGACCGGTACGCCCGCGCGGCCCGCGGCCGCCAGCAGCTCACCCTCGACCTTGGGCCGTGGCGCGCTCACTGGCGAGCGCAGCCAGAAGGGGCGGTCGCGGCCGACCTCGTCGAGCGACAGCGCGAAGTGCAGCCGCCTGCGGGCGCCACGCGAGCGCGCCCGCTTGGCGAGCGCCAGCGCGCCGAGGTGGTCGGGCTGGCCCGTGTAGACGCGCTCCTCGGCGCCCGTCGCCACGAGCCAGACGTCGCACCACGGCCGAATCCGCTCGAGCCGCCCGGCCAGCGAGGTCACCACACCGAGACCCGACGCGTTGTCGTTCGCCCCCGGCGCGTTCGGCGTGGAGTCGGCGTGCGCCATCACGATCCGGAGGCAGCTGCGCGGCGTGTCCCGGATCCCGATCACGTTGCGTGAGCGGCCACGGCCCGGCACCCGGAACTCCTGAATGCCCACGCGGAGCCCCGCGCGACGGAAGACCCGCGCGATGAGGCGATGCGCGCGGGCCTCGCCCTCGCCAGCCGCCGGCCGCGGGCCCCAGGAGGAGATCCTCGCCGCCACCCGGTGGGCGTCGGCCGGCACCGGCACGGGCTCCTGGGCAGGGACGGCGCCGGCCATCAGGGCCAGCAGCGCGGCGATCAAGCGAGCAGCTCCTCCAGCGCGCGCGGCTCGGTCACGGGCGTCCGGCACGCGAACTGCTCGCACACGTACGCCGTCGGGCGGCCCTCCACCGGCTCGCGCCCGGCGAGCAGCGGCACGCCGTCCGGCTCCCCGCCCGCGAGCACGAGATGCGGCCGGAACTCGTCGCGCACGACCCGCTCGAGCGACCCGAGCTCCGGGCCGACGAGCGCAACCTCTCTCACGCGCGCGAGCCGGAAGTCCAGCGCCTGGAGCAGGTGCCCGAACGCCTGCGGGTGCTTCGTCGCCAGCTCGTGGAGGAGTTGCAGCACGGACTCGGCTCGCTCGGCGTAGGCATGCTCGCCGGTGAGGGCCGAGAGCCGCAGCAGGCCGTAGGCCGCGCTCGAGTTGCCGGCCGGGATGGGGTGGTCCTCGAGATCCTTGCGCCGCGCCACGAGCTGCTCGTGGTCGGACGAGGTCTCGAAGAAGCCGCCCTGCTCGTCGTCGCCGAACCGCTCGATCATGGTGTCGGCCAGCGCGCGGGCCTCCCCGAACCAGCGCGGCTCGAAGGTCGCCTCGTAGAGGGAGAGCAGCGCCTCGAGCAGGAACGCGTGGTCCTCGAGGTAGGCGTTCAACCTGCCGGTTCCGTCCTTCCAGGTCCTGAGCAGCCGGCGACCCGAGTCGCGCAGCTCGCGCAGCACGAAGTCCGCGGCCGCGCGGGCCGCCTCGAGGTAGTCGTCGCGCTCGAGCACCGCGCCGGCGTCAGCGAGCGCGGCGATCGTCAGCGCGTTCCAGGACGTGAGCCGCTTGTCGTCGAGACCCGGCCAGACGCGCTGTGCACGCACGTCGTAGAGGCGCCGCCGCCACTCGTCGCGGCGCTCGGGCTCGCCCGGCCCGCGCACCGGGATGTTGCGGCCCTCGAAGTTGCCGCGGTCGGTGGCGCCGAACCAGGCGATCGCCTCGTCCGCGTCGGGCTCGCCCTCGAGCGCGGCGCGCAGCTCCTCGACGGTCCAGACGTAGAAGCGGCCCTCCTCACCCTCCGAATCGGCGTCGAGTGCGGAGAAGAAGCCGCCCTCCGGGCCGCGCATCTCGCGGAGCGCCCAGTCGAGCGTCTCCTCCGCGACGGACCGGAACAGCGGCTCGCCGGTCACCTGCCAGCCGTGCAGGTACGCCCGAGCGAGCAGCGCGTTGTCGTAGAGCATCTTCTCGAAGTGGGGGACGAGCCAGTGCGGGTCGACCGAGTAGCGAGCGAAGCCGCCGCCCACCTGGTCGTACATACCGCCCGAGGCCATTGCGCGGAGCGTGTGGCTCGTCATCTCGGTCTCGCCGCGGCGCAGCAGGAACTCGATCGCGGACGCCGGCGGGAACTTCGGCGCGCCGCCGAAGCCGCCGTACGCGCGGTCGTACTGGCCGCGCAGGAGCTCGACGGCATCGTCGAGCGCGCTCTCGTCGAAGGGCTGCTCGGAGGGCCGCAGCAGCGCGCCGCCGCGCAGCCGCTCGGCGACTCGCTCGCCGCCCTCGCGGATCTCCTCGCGCCGCTCGTCCCAGGCCTTCGCCACCGCCTCCAGCACAGAGCGCCAGCTGGGCATGCCCATGCGCGAGTCCGGAGGGAAGTAGGTGCCGGCGAAGAACGGCACCTGCTCAGGCGTCAGGAAGACATTCAGCGGCCAGCCTCCCTGGCCCGTCATCGCCTGACAGGCCTCCATGTAGATCGCGTCGAGATCAGGGCGCTCCTCGCGGTCGAGCTTGATCGAGACGAACAGCTCGTTCATGAGCGTGGCCGTTTCGGGATCCTCGAACGACTCGCGCTCCATCACGTGGCACCAGTGGCACGCCGAGTAGCCGATCGACAGCAGGATCGGCCTGTCCTCACCACGCGCGCGCGCGAGAGCCTCCTCGCCCCACGGGTACCAGTCCACCGGGTTGTCCTTGTGCTGAAGGAGGTAGGGAGAGGTCTCACGGGCAAGCCGATTGGGCATGGCCTGAGGCTACCCTGCGCAACCTTTACACAAACCGCGTGAAAGTTTACACAGAAGCTGTGTAAGCTCTACTTGTGGGAAGACGGCAGACGCAGGGGCGCAGGGCCAGCGGCGAGCTGTTCCCGACCGATTCTCCGATCGGCGCCGGACGGCTGATCGGCCGCCGCGACGACCTTCGCGAGATGGCCACACGATTGGAGGCGGGAACCCACCTGATCGTGGCGGGGCCGCGCCGCACAGGCAAGACGAGCGTGTGCGAGGCGGCGCTCGCGCGGGTGGCCCGTCGAGGGATCTACACCGCGAAGGTCGACCTGTTCCGCGTCTCCGATGCCGCGGAGCTGGCCGAGGCGCTGGCGGCGGCCGTCATCGCCAATCGCTCCGCTGCGCATCGCCTGGTGCGTCGGGCTCGGTCCGCGGGACGCGCCGCGCTGTCGGCTGCGCAGGCGCAGGCGGTGCTGCGCATGGTCGGTGAGCTGGGCGAGGGAGTCGAGATCGCGCTCACGCCGGGCCTGGCCGCACGCGATCCCGAGCGCGCGCTGGACCTCGCCCTCGAGCTGCCCGAGCGCGTCGCGCGCGCCGACGGCAGGCGCATGGTGCTGTTCTTCGACGAGTTCCAGGAGCTCGCGTCGGCGCGCCGGCCGTACGGCGACCCCGACGCCGTCACCAACCGCATGCGCGCGATCTTCCAGCGCAGCACCGCGGTCTCGTACTTGTTCGCCGGGAGCATCGAGCACGTGATGCGCGATCTGTTCGCCCCCAGCCGCCGGGCGTTCAGCGGCTTCGGCAGCTTCTACGCGCTGCGGCCCATTGCTCCCGAGGACTGGCGGGCGGGGGTGGCGGAGCGATTCGCGGCGGACGGCTGCGACGTCTCGGCGTCGGCGCTCGACCGAATCGTCGAGCTCGGCGGGGGACACCCGCGTGCGACGATGCGGGTGGCGCAGCAGACGCATCTCGTGTCGATCGAGCTCGGCACGCGCGCGATCGACCTCGAGCTAGTCCGGCTCGGCTTCGACCGCGCGATCGAGGGCGACCGCCCGACGATGGAGCAGGTGGTGGAACGGATCCGGCTGCTCCACAAGCAGGGGCTCATCGTCGCGCGGACCGTGGCGGCCGGCGACCCCCTGCCGCGCCGGATCCAGCCGGGCGTCCGCGATCGCGTCCTCAAGCTGCTCCGCGACGCGGGCGTCCTCGAGCACCAGTCGCGCGGCAGCTGGCGGGTCATCGACCCGCTGCTCCGCCACTACCTCGCTTCGCTCGACCCGCTCGGCTGAGCGCGCAGCTCCGCGCGCCTGATCTTGCCGCTCGGGGTCTTCGGCAGCTCGGCCGCGAAGTCCACGAGGCGGGGGTACTTGTACGGCGCCGTCGTGGACTTCACGTGCTCCTGGAGCTCGGTGGCGAGCGCGGGACCCGGCTCGTACCCGTCGCGCAGGACGACCACGGCGCGCACCACCTGGCCGCGCTCGTCGTCCGGCGCAGCGACCGCGGCGGCCTCCGCGACGGCCGGATGGGAAACGAGCGCTGACTCGACCTCGAAGGGGCCGATCCGGTAGCCCGCCGAGATGATCACGTCGTCCGTGCGCCCCTCGAACCAGAGATAGCCGTCGTCGTCCTCGCGGACGCGGTCGCCGGTGCGCCACGGCCGGTCGCGCGGCCCGTCGAGGAAGAAGGTCGGCACGGTTGTCGGGTCCACTACCAGCTCGCCGTCGTCGCTCCAGGCGCGGAAGCCTGGGAGCGACCGCCCCATGGAGCCGGGCCGGACGGGCTCGCCGATCGGCATCCCGGTGAGGTGGCCGGTCTCGGTCTGGCCGTAGCCGTCGTGGACGGCAATGCCGGCGAGCTCCTCCCAGACGCGCACGACCTCCGGGTTGAGCGGCTCCCCGGCGGCGCAGGCGCGGCGGAGCCCGGGCAGCCGCCGCAGCTCCGCGCGCTTCGCGATCGTGCGGTACTCGGTTGGGGACATGCAGAGCACATTGACGCCCTCGCGCTCTATCAGGTCGAGGCGCTCGCCCGGATCGAAGCGCGCGTCATGGAGCAGCGCCGCCGCGCCGCGGAGCCACGCGGCCACGAACGCGTTGCGCGCCGACAGCGACCAGCCGCTGGCCGCGGTGCACCAGCAGAGGTCGCCGGGGCGCGCGTCATACCAGTGCTCCGCCTGCACGCGCTGGCCCGCCAGGTAGCGGTGCCCGTGCCGGATCGGCTTCGGCTCGCCCGCGGTGCCCGACGTGAAGACGATCAGCGCCGGAGCGTCGGCCCCCACGGCCATGGGCGGGACGGGGTCATGATCGAACAGCCTCTCGCCGGGCACGGTGAGGACCGGGCCGTCGAAGCCGGTGGAGGCCGTGAGCTCGAGGTCGCGCTCGTCCGCCACGACCGCGCGCGGGTCCACCGCCTCCATGCGGGCGCGCAGGTCGGCGGGGCGGAGCTGTTCCGTGCACGGGAGCGCGACCGCCCCGAGGCGCCAGCAGGCGAGCATCGCGTACGCCCACTCGGGGCGGTTGCCGACCACCGTCATCACGACGTCGCCGCGCGCGACCCCGCGCGCCGCCAGCGCCCCGGCCAGCCGCGCGGAGCGGTCGGCAACGTCGCCGAAGGTGATCTCCCGCCGCGCTCCATCCCGGCCGATCGCGACCAGCGCCAGCCGCGACGGCTCCGCCGCGTCGATCCACTCGGCGACGAAGCTCATTCAGGCCGTGACCAGCGCTCGCCGCGGCTGAGCCGCTCGAGCCCGAGCCAGGCGAAGTCCATCGCGATGTCCACCATCTGCACGCGCGAGATCTCCGGGTGGTCCGTCCACCAGTTCGCCATGGACTGCACCCCGCCCACGAGCATCTCGGCCAGAAGCCGAAGGGCCGGGTCTTCCTCCGGGTCGCCCAGGTCGCGGGCGCCCGGGTCGAGGGCGATCAGCCCGGTCACCTCGACGGTCACCTGCTCGACCATCCTTCCGACCACGGCCGCCGTCTCGATGTCGGTGACCTCCCGGAACAGCATCCGCCAAGCGTCGCGGCGTTCCTCGACGAATGCGAAGAACGCCTCGAGCCCGGTGGCCAGCCGGCCCATCCCCGACTCAAGCTCGACCCCCACGAGCGCCGCGGCCACGCGCTGCGTGAGCTCGCGGGCGTTGCGGGCGATCAGGTCCGCGTAGAGCTCCTGCTTCGATGCGAAGTGCTCGTAGATCAGGGCCTTCGACACACCCGCCTCGCCGGCGATGTCGTCGATGGACGCGGCGTGGTAGCCCTTGCGCGAGAACGTCCTCAGCGCCGCGTCCAGGATCTCGGTGCGGCGCTCCTCAGCCGTCAGGCGTCGTCTTGTGGGGGCGGCCATGTTCTCCAAGGGTGCCCAAAACCGCTGCGTGACCCACTTCACAGTCTGCTGACTGAACGGTCAGTTAGGGTTCCGCGGGATCGGGGAAGGATGGTTCCATGGAGACGATCGATCTGATAAACGCGCTCGGCTACATCGCGCAGGCGACGGGCGAGGAGCCCGCAGGAGGCGCCGCCATCGGCGAGGCGATCGGCGCAACCGCCGGCGCCCTCGTGGCGACGGCGCTCATCGCCGTGCTGGTCGCAGGCCACCGAAGCGGCCGGCTGACGGCGCTCGCCCGCCTGGGCTCGTTCGCCGAGCGCCACACCGGGCTGCCCGCCTGGGCATCCGTGCCCTCGCTGCTCATGGGCGTCTCCCTGCTCACCGCCGTGCTCGGCATGTACTGGGACATCGCGCTGCACATCGACAACGGGCGAGACGCCGGCCCGCTCGCGAACCCCGCGCACTACCTGATCCTCATCGGCCTCTACGGCGTGCTGGTCGCCGGCGTGTTCTCGATCGCGCTGGCCGGCCGCGAGCGCCCCACGAAGACCGCGGTCCACCTCGGCGGCGACTGGTGGGCGCCCGTCGGCGGGCTGATGATGGCGGCCTGCGGCGCCTTCGCGCTCACGGGCTTCCCGCTCGACGACATGTGGCACCGGCTGTTCGGCCAGGACGTGACGCTCTGGGGCCCGACGCACCTGATGCTGATCGGCGGCGCGTCGCTCGCCACGCTCGGCGGCATGGTCCTGATGGGCGAGGCGATCACCTCGCTCGGCCGCGATCCCGAGCGCGGCGAGACGCCGTGGGTCTACAACCTGCGTCGCGCGCTGCTCGTGGGCGGCTTCCTCGTGGCGCTCTCCACCTTCCAGGCCGAGTTCGACTTCGGCGTGCCGCAGTTCCGCGCGGTCTTCCACCCGCTCCTGATCATGCTCGCGGCGGGCGTCGGGCTCGTCGCGACGCGGCTGTACTGCGGGCCCGGCGGCGCGTTGCTCGCCGTCGGCGGCTACGTCGCCATCCGCGGCTTCCTCGCGATCACGGTCGGCGGCGTCTTCGGACAGACCCTGCCGCACTTCCCGCTATATCTGGTGGAGGCGCTGCTCGTGGAGGCCGTGTTCGCTCGGGCGGGCGGCCGCAGCCCGGTCGTGAACGGGGCGATCGCCGGCGCGCTGATCGGGACGGTCGGGCTCGCCGCCGAGTGGGCGTGGTCGCACGTCTGGATGCCGATCCCGTGGAACGACTCGCTGCTTCCAGAGGCCGCCGTGGCCGGCTTCTGCACCGCTGTCGCGGGCGGCGCGGTCGGCGGGTTCATAGGGGCGTCGATCACCGGGCGCAGCGGCGTGCTCCTCAGCCGCGAGGACGGGCGGCGCCTCGCTCGACCCGACCGCCTCGCCGCTCTCGGCGCCGGCCTGGTGCTGATGGCGGCGATCGCATGGGCGCTGCCGATGTCCGAGGCGGGGCCCGAGCGCGCGCAGGTGACGCTGCGCGACATCGATCGGGGCAGCGAGCGAACGGTCGCGGCCACGATCAGGATCGAGCCGCGCGACGCGCTCGTCGACCCCGAGCTCATTAACGTCACGGGCTGGCAGGGCGGAGGCAGCGTGCTCGACCGGCTCGAGGAGGTCGCTCCCGGCGTCTACCGGACGACTGAGCCGATCCCGGTGTACGGCGGCTGGAAGTCGACTCTGCGGGTCCAGCAGGGCGACGGCCTGATCTCTCTGCCGCTGTTCATGCCGAGGGACGAGGCGATCCCCGCGAAGGAGGTCCCGGCCGCCGCGAGCTTCACACGCGACTTCCGGCCGGACGTCGAGGTGCTCCAGCGCGAGCGAAAGCAGGACGTGTCCGGCGCCCTCACGCTGACCGCCTACCTCACGGTGCTGTCGATCGCCCTGGCGCTGATCGCGCTGATCTCGTGGTCGCTCATCAGGGTGGACCGGGGCGAGGGTCGAGCCCCGCGCGCGGGCAGGACCGGAAGGCCGCGCGCCGAACTCGTGTGAAACAGCATTAAAGGGGTCGGCGACGCACGCCGAAACATCTGGTACCTTCCACGCCACGCCGAGTCCGCGAGAGCGGAACGGGGGAACCGAGTTGGTGGTCCGTACCCAGGGCCACGGGGGCGAACCTTCGAGAGAAGGCGCGCAAGCTCTTTCAGCGCGAGCCCGACAGCTAACCCCGTAGGCGTTCGAAAGAGAATGCCTTCCACCTTCAGCTACAAGCTGCTCGTTGCCGCGCTGTCCGTCGCGTGCGTCCTGGTCCTCGCGCCTGCCGCGGGGGCACAGACCTCGACCGCGACCAGCGGCGGCGGCGCGTCGTTCGTCCCGCCCCCGCCGCCGCCGGCGAAGGCGACGCTCGTCGACGGACGCCTGATCGCGCCCGCCTCGGCGCCGCGCCGCGTGCGGCGCGTGATTGCCTTCGCGAACCAGATCGTCGAGAAGCCGTACGTGTACGGCGGCGGCCACAAGCCCTTCGTACGCGGCGTGCTCGACCGCGGCTACGACTGCTCCGGCGCCGTCTCGCACGCCCTGCGCGGCGGCCGCTTCCTGAGCTCGCCGCTGCCGAGCGGCCCGATGATGAGCTGGGGCGAGAGCGGGCCCGGCCGCTGGATCACCGTCTACGCCCACAGCGGCCACGCCTACGTCGTGGTCGCCGGCTTCCGCTTCGACACCTCGATGCGCGACCCGGACGCACCGGGCCCGTCGACGGGCCCCCGCTGGAGCAAGACGCTCCGCACGTCGAGCGCGTTCGTAGCGCGCCACCCCACGGGCTACTAGCCGGCTCATCGAGCTCTCATGTCCGGCGTGTGTGATGTCCGCATGCGACGACTCCTTCTGACATCAGCGGCGGTGGCGGCCATCGCGATCCTGGGCGCGGGCGAGGCGGCGGCGCAGATGCCCGGCCCGGACAGGTTCAGCACGGAGATCGACAACCCGTACTGGCCCATGCGGCCGGGCAGCCGCTGGGTCTACCACGAGACCGACTCCGAGGGCGCGCGTCAGCGCGTCGTCGTGACAGTCACGCGGCGGACGAAGCTGATTGCGAATGGGGTCCGGGCGCGCGTGGTGCACGACGTCGTCAGGGAGGACGGCGAGCTCGTCGAGGTCACGGACGACTGGTACGCGCAGGATCGCCGCGGCAGGATCTGGTACCTCGGCGAGGACACCACCGAGTACGAGAACGGCAGGCCGGTGTCGAAGGAGGGCTCGTTCGAGGCCGGAGTGGACGGCGCCCAGGCGGGCATCATCATGCTCGCCCGCCCGCGCGTCGGCATGCGCTATCGGCAGGAGTTCTACAAGGGCCACGCCGAGGACCGCGCGCGGATCATGAGCCTCCGCGAGCGCGCCGAGGTCCCCTTCGGCTTCTTCACGCCCACGCTGATGACCCGCGAGGAGAACCCGCTCGAGCCGCGCGTCCTCGAGTACAAGTTCTACGCCCGCGGAATGGGCCCCGTCCTGGCGGTCTCGGTGGCAGGCGGAAGCGACCGCGAGGAGCTGGTGCGGTTCAGGCGCGGCCGCTAGCGCGCCGCGAGGGACTGCTGCCTCAGTATCCTTCGTTGACTCGCGAGTCAACGACACCGGAGCCCCGCCTGAATGGCAGTTGCCGCCAGCCCGTACACGGACAAGACCGACGAGCAGAAGGACATCACGGAGATGGTCCGGCAGTTCGTCGACAACGAGGTCATTCCGATCGCCGAGGAGCACGACCACGAGGACTCGTTCCCCGACGCGGTCGTCGAGCAGATGCGCGAGCTGGGCCTGTTCGGCGTCACGATCCCCGAGGAGTACGGCGGGATGGGGCTCGACCTCACCACCTACGCGATGATCGTCGAGGAGCTGTCGCGGGGCTGGATCTCGGTGTCGGGCATCGTGAACACCCACTTCATCGGCTCGTACCTGCTCATGAAGTTCGGGACCGACGAGCAGAAGCAGGAGTTCCTCCCGAAGATGGCCACCGGCGAGATCCGGGCCGCGTTCTCGCTCTCGGAGCCCGAGGTGGGCTCGGACGTCCAGGGCATCAAGTCCACGGCCAAGAAGGCTGAGGACGGCGCCTGGGAGCTGAACGGGCAGAAGATGTGGGTGACGAACGGGCTGCGCTCCGGCCTCGTCTTCGTCCTGATGAAGACGGACCCGAAGGCGGACCCGCCCCACAGGGGCATGACCTGCTTCATTACCGAGAAGGAGCCCGGCGCCCACGAGAACGAGGGGCTGACCGTGCCGCCGCAGATCAAGAAGATGGGCTACAAGGGCGTCGAGTCCACGGAGCTCGTCTACGACGGCTTCCGCTGCCCGCCCGAGCGCATTCTCGGCGGCGAGGAGGCCGGGCTCGGCAAGGGCTTCGCGCAGATGATGGACGCGCTCGAGGTCGGCCGGGTGAACGTGGCCGCCCGCGGCGTGGGCATCGCGCAGCGCGCGCTCGAGCTGGCGCTCCGCTATTCGCAGGAGCGCAAGACGTTCGGCAAGCCGATCGCGAAACACCAGGCGATCCAGTTCAAGCTCGCCGACATGGCCACCAAGATCGAAGCCGCGCGGCTGCTCACGCTGAAGGCCGCGCGGATGAAGGACGCGGGCCAGCGCTCGGACCTCGAGGCCGGCATGGCGAAGCTGTTCGCCTCGGAGACCGGCAAGGAGGTCGTGGAGGAGGCGTTCCGCATCCACGGCGGCTACGGCTACTCGAAGGAGTACGAGATCGAGCGGCTCTACCGCGACGCGCCGCTGCTCCTGATCGGCGAGGGCACGTCCGAGATCCAGCGCATGGTCATCGGCAAGAAGCTGCTCGAGCGCCACAAGATCTAAGGGCATCCGGGGGCTCACGCCCCCGGTCCCCCCGCGGCACCTGGCCGGTGGCGCTAGGGTCCGGCGCGTGTCGAGCGCGGATACCAAGACCCTCATCAGGCAGGCCGTCGAGAACCTCCAGGAGGAGGTCCCCTCGCTGAAGCAGCTCAAGCTCGTGATCCGGCTCGAGCTGCGCGCCCGGGGCGACGTCCCCACGTGGCGGGTGGAGGTGCCCGGCCCCGAGATCTCCAAGGACCCGGCCGGCGACGCGCGCATCGACGTGTCGGTGGCTCGCTCGCACTTCAACGAGCTTGCCGCGGATGGCCGGCTGAAGCACTGGGTGGACGCCTACGAGCACGGCCACGTGCGCGTGAGTGGCGACCCTGCGGTGACGAAGCTGATCGGCAACGTCATACAGCGCCAGCTGGCGCGTGCATAGCGCGCTCGCGGAGATCGACGAGGCGTTCGGCGACGCACCCCGCCCGCCGAACGACGCCCTGCTGCACGAGCGCTGCATGGACGACAGCGACATAGTTCGTCTGTATCCCGTCGAGCACTGGCGCGAGTTGCCGGACGAGCTCGTGGAGAGCGAGTACGCAGCGCTCTCCTTCCTGAGCCCCGAGGGCTTCCGCCACTTCATTCCGGCATACATGGGCTTCACGCTGCGCCACCTGGGGAGCGGCGCGGCCGCCGTGGACTCGACGATCTGGAGCCTTGCGCCGATCTTCTACGAGGACCCCGGGATCGGTGAGTTCGTGGTCTCGAAGCTCTCGGCGCTCACACACGAGCAGCGCGCGGCCGTGATCGCGTTCCTCGAAGCGGTCCGCGAACTGGGCGACAACTACCTCACCGAGCAGGCCGGCAAGGCGCTCGCGTGGTGGCGCGACTAGGCGGGCGCCAGGATCATCTGGGTGCACGTGAAGAAGGCGGCGTTCCGGCCGTCCTTCTGGATCAGCACCTCCCAGACCTGGGTCCGGCGGCCCACGTGCAGCGGCTTTCCGATCGCCGTCAGCACGTCGCCGGTGCGCCCGGCGGCGAACACGTTCGCCTTCAGCTCGGCGGTCGTGAAGTCGTGCCCCTCCTGGAGGTGGCGGAAGGTGCCCCACGCGGCGACCGTATCGGCGAAGGCGACCCAAACGCCGCCGTGCACATAGCCGCCCGGGTGGAGGTGGCGGTCGTCCACCTCGAGCCGGCCCTCCACCTCGTGGTCCTCGATTCGGATGACCTCGATGCCGAGGTTCCCGGGGAAGCTGCCCGCGATGCCCCGGCGGAACAGCTCCGGGGTGATGGCCGGGTTCGTCAGGCCGCCTGCTCCAGCAGCGCTTCCCCGTCGTAGAGCTTCATGACCTTCACGGTGCGCGGGGACGAGGCGTCGAGGCAGAGCCCGCATAACACGCACTCGTCGAGGTTCTCCTGCACGATCCGCACGCCCTCGGGCGTGGCCGCGTAGATATCGACCGGGCAGGCCTCCTGCAGCTTCTTGGCGAGCTCGACGTCGCCCACGACGGAGTCATCGACCTCCACGGCGATGAAGACGCCGTCGTCCCTCACGCCGCCACCCCCATCCGCTCCTTGACCAGGTCCGGGATCTCGGCGATCTCCTCGGCCACGACGATGCCGGCGGAGGCGAGCCGCTCGATTTTCTCGGCGGCGGTGTCCTCCTTGCCCTCCACGATCGTGCCGGCGTGCCCGAAGCTCATGCCGGGCATCTCGTCCATGAAGCGGCCGGCCATGAATGCCACGATCGGCAGCTTCCGCGTGGACTCTTCGGTCACGTGGCGGGCCAGCTCGGCCTCCATGCGGCCGCCGGGCTCCGTATAGATCACGATGGCCTCGGTCTGCTCGTCCTGCTCGAACAGCGGCATCAGCTCGGCGTACGAGGAGCCGATGATCGCGTCGCCGCCGATGGAGACGGCGGTGGACTGGCCGAGCCCCGTGGCGGTGAGCGTTGACGACATCTCCGTCGTCATGCCGCCCGAGCGCGAGATCACGCCGACCGGGCCGGGGGAGTAGGCCTTCGCGGCGTCCTTCGCGGGGCCGCCGATGCCGCCCATCTTGATCACGTCCGGGACGATGATCCCGAGGCAGTTGGGGCCGATGATCCGCGCGCCGTGGCGCGAGGCGAGCTCCACCATCTGCGCGACGTCCCCGCGCGGGATCCGCTCGGTAACGATCACGATCAGCTCGATGCCGTTCTCGATCGCCTCGAAGACGGCGTCCTTGGTGAACGCGGGCGGGACGGTCACGACCGAGCCCTTGATGGAGGCGCCGTGGTGCTCCACCGCCTGCTCGACGGTGTCGAAGACGGGGACGCCGTGCACGTCGCGGCCCTTGCGGCCGGGCGTGACGCCTCCCACGACCTGGGCGCCCCTTCCGTAGTCGATGCACTCGCGGGTGAGGTTCACTGCCTCGCGGCCGGTGATGCCCTGCACGATGAAGGTTGTGCTCTCATCGATCAGGATGCTCATGCGGCCACGCCCTGGATCTTCTCGACGGCCCGCCGGGCGGCCTCGTGCATCGACACCGAGCGGTCGCAGTACTCCACGCCGTACTTCTCGAGGATCTTGAAGCCCTCCTCCTCCCAGGCGCCCGGGATGCGGAAGATCGCGATCTTCTCGGCCGGGTCGTAGCCGAGCTCGAGGCACGCCTTGATCACGCCGCGCGCGACGATGTCCACGCGCGTGTTGGAGACGATCGACATCATCACCGCGATCTTGTCCACGCCCGGCTTCTGGAGCACGAGCTTGGCCAGCCCGGCAGCCTTGCGAACCGAGGGGTTGCCGCCGATCTCGCAGTAGTTCGCGGGGTTGCCGCCGTGGGCGCGCACGGCGTCGAAGAGCGTGAGCGAGCCGCCGCCGGCGCCGATCACGAGGCCGAGGTCGCCGTCGAACTCGGTCACGTTGCCGGCCACGCCGCGGTGGTCCATGGCGTCAACCTCCTCGCCGGCGAGCTCGAACTCGGTGGGCTCGCGCGCCTCGCGCGTCTCCTCGTCGCCCACGCCCAGCTCCTTCAGGAGCGCCTGTTGCCTTGGGCGCGCTTCGTTCTCCATGTCCATGTGGGCGTCGAGCGCGACGAACGAGCCGTCCTCGAGTTCGCCGAGCGGGTTGATCTCGGCGAGCGTCATGTCGTACCGGACGAAGAGCTGCGCCAGCCGCGAGAGGATCGGGGTGATGCGCGTGAGCGCCCGTCCCGTAACTCCCGTGGACGCGACGACCTCCTTCGCCATGTAGTCGCTGAACGGCTCGATCGTGGAGAAATGGCGGCGCCCGACCTTGTCCGGCTGCTCCTCGGCCACCTGCTCGATGTCGATGCCCCCGACCGGCGAGAAGATCATCACCGGCCTTTTGCGGAGGCCGTCCCAGACGACGCCGGCGTAGTACTCCTGCTTGACCTCGGCCTTCGGGTCCACGAGCACGCCGCGCGGCATGTGGCCGCCGATCTCGAGCTTGAGGATGTCCTTCGCGTACTCAGCCGCCTGGTCGGCGCTGTCGGCGAACTTCACCCCGCCGGCCTTCATGCGGCCGCCGGTGAGCACCTGCGACTTGATGACGGTGGGACCACCGATCCGGTGGGCGATCTCGCGGGCCTCCTGGTCGGTGGTCGCGAAGCCGAAGTCGGTGACCGGTATGCCGGCCCGTTTGACGATCTCCCGGGCCTCGTACTCGAAGAAGCGCATCAGGCGTTCGCCGGCTCCAGCTCGTAGGCGGCCGCCAGCTCGGGGTCCTTGCGTGCGAGCATCTCGGCGAGGTCCACCATCACCCGGCACTGCTTCCAGGTGGCGTCGTCCTGCATTTTCCCGTCGATCATGTGGACGCCGCGGCCGTCCGGGATCGCCTCGATGACCTTTTTGGCGAACTTCACCTCTTCCGGGTCGGGCGAGAACACCTTCTTTGCGATCTCGATCTGCGCGGGGTGGAGCGACCACGCGCCCACGCAGCCGAGCAGGAAGGCGGCCCGGAACTGCGTCTCGCAGCCCTCGGTATCGCGGATGTCGCCGTAGGGGCCGTAGAACGGCAGGATGCCCGCTCCCGCGCAGGCGTCGACCATGCGAGCGATCGAGTAGTGCCACGGGTCCTGCTGGGCCATCGCCCGCGGCGCGTCCGGGTTGTCCGGGTCCGGGTCCTCGATCACCCTGTATCCGGGGTGGCCACCGCCGACGCGCGTGGTCTTCATGCGCCGGTTCGCGGCGAGGTCGGCGGGGCCGAAGCTCATGCCCTGCATGCGCGGGCTCGCGGTCGCGATCTCCTCGAGATTCGTCACTCCCTGGGCGGTTTCGAGGATCGCGTGGATCAGAATCGGGCTGTCGAGCCCCGCCTTCGCCTCGAGCTGGGCCAGCAGGCGGTCCACGTAGTGGATGTCCCAGGCGCCCTCGACCTTGGGCACCATCACCACGTCCAGCCGGTCGCCGATGGCGGCCACCACCTGCACGAGGTCGTCGAGCACCCATGGGCTCTCGAGCGAGTTCACCCGCGTCCAGAGCTGCGTCTCGCCCAACTCCATCTCCGAGCCCACCCGGATCAGGCCCTCGCGCGCCGCCTCCTTGCGGTCCACCGGGATGGCGTCCTCGAGGTTCCCGAGCAGGATGTCCACCTGGGGCGCGATGTCGGGCGCCTTGGCGACCATCTTCTCGTTCGAGAAGTCGAGGAAGTGGATCATCCGCGAGGGCCTGACGGGGATCTCGCGGAGCGGCTCGGGAGCGTCGATTGCGAGCGGC
>DASQTS010000167.1:0-17055 GCA_035641775.1 Thermoleophilaceae bacterium | reverse complement strand
GAGAAGTACGAGAGGGAGATCGAGGCGCTGTACGCCTAGGCCGGCGGCTCAGCGGTTGCCGAGTTCGGCCTTGATCTCGCACCGATCGATCGACGCGCGCGTTCCTGGCGTGTCCCCCGGATCCATGCCCTCGAGCGCCGCCTCCGACGAGGCCATATCGTCGCTGCTCTCGAAGAGCTGAATCACGACGGCCGTGCGCTGATCCGGGTCGTGGAGTATCTGGATGCTCTTGGCCGGGATGTCCACAGGCGGCCTTTCGCTTGCCGCCTCTACACGGCCCGCGAGATGGTCCGGATCGACATCGGTGAATCTGACCACACGTGCGTACATGGCTGCTCCTTTCAGTCGTCGGTAAGAACCTAACTCCAGCGCGGCCGCGTAGCTAGGCTTTGGGGCCGCGCGTATGGCCTCCAAAAAGCAGATCGACGTCGGCGGGGTGAAGATCGGCGGCGGTGCTCCCGTCGCCGTTCAGTCGATGACGAAGACGGAGACCGCGGACTTTGACGCGACCATGCGTCAGATCCACGCGATCGCCGAGGCCGGTGGCGATCTCGTGCGCTGCGCGGTGCCCCGCGACGAGGACGTCCGGGCGCTCGAGCGCATCGCCTTGGAGACGCCGATTCCGGTGATCGCCGACATCCACTTCAACTACACGCTCGCGCTCAAGGCGATCGATGCCGGCGCGCACTGCATCCGCATCAACCCGGGCAACATCGGCGGGCACGACAAGGTCGGCCAGGTAGTGGACAAGGCCAAGGCGGCCGGGGTGCCGATGCGGATCGGCGTGAACTCGGGATCGCTCCCCAAGCACCTGCACGAGCTCGAGCGCGAGAGCCCCGTGGAGGCGCTCGTGGCGGCCGCCCTGGAACACGTGGAGCTGATGGACCGGCTCGGCTTCGACGACTTCAAGGTCTCCATCAAGTCCACGAACGTGCCGAACACGATCGCGTCGAACCGCCTGCTGTCGCAGAAGATCGACAATCCGCTCCACCTGGGCATCACCGAGGCCGGCACGAAGTGGTCCGGCTCGCTGAAGTCGGCCGTGGGGCTCGGCACGCTGCTCGCCGACGGTATCGGCGACACGATTCGCATCTCGCTCTCCACCTTCCACGCGGAGGAGGAGGTCAAGGTGGCCTGGGAGATCCTCAAGGCGCTGAAGCTGCGCGAGCGCGGGCCGGTGCTGATCGCCTGCCCGACCTGCGGCCGGCTCCAGTTCGACATGGACACCGTCGTGGCCGAGATCGAGGAACGCCTGCGCGCCTACGAGGACCCGATCGAGGTCGCCGTGCTCGGCTGCGCGGTGAACGGGATCGGCGAGGCCTCGCACGCGGACTTCGGAATCACCGGTGCCAAGAACGAGGGCCTGATCTTCGCGCACGGCAAGCCGATCCGGAAGGTCCCCCAGGACGACCTCGTGGACGCCCTCTTCGCGGAGATCGACAAGTCGATCGACCGCGGCACCGTCGTGGTGGACGAGCGCGAGGCGGCCGAGGGCGCCGAGTGGCTCCACAAGATCGAGGAGGAGAACGCCGGCGAGATGACGCCCGAGCGGATCGCGGCGATGGAGGCCGCCGCCGCCACCGAGGACGCGCTCGACGGGGACGGTCAGGCGCTGCCGATGGCCGGCGCACCGAAGGCAAAGCGCATCACGCTGGACGAGGATGCCTCGCCGACGGCGGGGCGCCGCTTTACGCGGGCGTAACGAGCGTCTGCCGCTTGGGGTCCGCGCCGCGCGGCGGCGGGAAGCAAAGGCTGCGGTGGACGACCGTGGTGCCCCGCGAGGCGTGGTAGCGGACGAGGTACTGGTCGCTCTCCTGGAGCGGCCGGTGGCAGACTTCGCAGACTGGGCGGTCCGGCTGGCTCATGACCTAGAGAGATAGTTCTCCATGTGTCGGACGTTCCCTCGCGATCACCCTGCAAAACGCGTCTACCACGACCGGGTCGAACTGCGTCCCCGCACAGCGGCGCAGCTCCGCAACCGCGTCATGCTCGTTCACCGAATCGCGGTACGGGCGCTCCGTGGTCATGGCGTCGAAGGCGTCGCAGACCGCCACGACGCGCGCCCCCAACGGGATCTCGTCCCCGCGTAGGCCGTCCGGATAGCCCCCGCCGTCCCAGCGCTCGTGGCTCGAGCGAACCAGGCGCGCAACGGGGCGAAGCGCCGGCGCGGCCAGCAGGATCCGCTCGCCGATCAACGGATGACGCCGCATGAAGCTCCACTCGACGGGATCGAGCGAGCCGGGCTTGTCGAGGATGGCGTCGGGCACCGCGATCTTCCCCACGTCGTGGAGCTCCGCGGCCCGCGCCACCTCATCGAGGCCCTCGGGCCCCATCTGCAGTTCGCGCCCGACCGCCAGGGCCAGCTCCCCGATGTCGCGAAGCCGGAGGTGGAGATCGGGGCGCCGCTCGGACAGAGTCCGCAGCAGCACGTCGCGGGACTGGCGGCCGGCCGACATGCGGCGGCCGCCCTTGCGGGCATACATGCGGCGGTCGGCGAGCTGAAGCGCCTGGGAGGGAGACGTTGCCTCCTCGGGCAGCAGGACCGAGCCGAACGAGCAGGTCACCTCGAAGCCCTCGCCGCGCTCGTTGAGCGCCGCGGAGCAGGCCACGAGAAGCGCCTCGACGCCGTCCCGGTCGGGCGCCACGAGCGCGCAGAACTCGTCGCCGCCCAGCCGGTAGGCGTGGGCACTCGGCCCGACGGCCTCGCTGAGACGAACCGCCAGGCGCACGAGCAGCTCGTCGCCGGCGGGATGGCCGAACGCGTCGTTGTACTCCTTGAAGCCGTCGAGGTCGAACAGGAGCAGCGCGCGCGGCGTGGCGGGGGTTGCGAGCGCGAACTGCTTCTCGAGGTCGGCCATCAGGCTGCGGCGGTTGCGAAGCCCAGTGAGCGAGTCAGTGCGCGCCTCGGTGTGCGTCATCGAGAGGGCGTGCTGGTTCTCGAGGAACGCGAGCGCCATGCGCGCGAGCGCGAGCAGGAGCGCCCACGACGCGAGGCTGACGGCGCCGATGTTCACCTGCTCGAAGTGGTCGTACACGAGCAGCTGGACCGCGACGAGGCCGCAGCCGACCGGGACGGTCACTATCAGCCAGTCGTTGATCGTGATGTGCCTGCGCGCGGGCTGCCAGGCGGCGACCGCCACCAGCAGCGCCGACGCCGGCCACGCGATGTCGAGGAGCGAGCCCTTGACGTACGCGTCCGTCGCGCTCTGGACCAGATAGAGCCCGTCGGCGACGGCGGTGAACACGAGCCCGCCACCGAGCACCAGCCAGACCGGGTCCGGCCGCCAGCCGTTCAGCCCGAAGACCGCCACGACGAGCGCCACCAGCAGCAGGTCGCCGACCGGGTAAGCCAGGTTGATCGCGGTCTCGACGGGGCCGCCGCTCGTGGCCTCGACGATCGGCTCGAAGGCGAGCGTGGCGATCAGCGCCGCCACCGTGAGCGCGGCTATCGCGCCGTCGAGCCAGAGGCTGCTGCGGAAAGCGTCGGTGCGCGATCGGGCGAGCAGCAGGAGCGCCGCATAGCTCGCGGGATAGAAGGAGAGCTGAAGGATGTCGGAGACCGTGGGATAGGGCCGCTGCGGGTCGTCCGCGACGAAGGAGATCCAGAGGATCTCGCCGACGGTCCAGCCGATCAGACCCAGCCCCATCACGAGCCAGGCTGCGCGCTCGTCCTCCACCGCGATCGCGCGCGCCACGCATGCGCCGCCGGCGGCGAAGGTCAGGCCGCAATACACCCAGTTCTCGAAGAAGTCATCCAGCTCGGGAGAGCCGAAACCGAACGCCGTATGGAGCAGGTATGCGAGCATGGCAAGCCCTGTCAGCGCCGCGAAGGCGTGCAGCCCTACTCTGAGCCTGGGTGAGACGTTCATTTGTGGGTCTTCCGGCGGAGCGGTAGTTACGGGTGTGGATCGGCTTTGCGAGGGCGGAACTGAAGTGCCCTGAATAGACTCGCCCGCCGTGACCCGCCTTTCCCGGTACTTCCTGCCGACCGAGAAGGAGGCGCCCGCCGACGCCGAGGCGACCTCGCACCGCCTGGTCGTGCGAGCGGGCCTCGCGCGCCAGCTCGCCGCCGGCCTCTGGACCTTCCTCCCCGCAGGCTGGCGAGCGCACCGTAAGGTCGAGCAGATCGTGCGCGAGGAGCTGGATGCGATCGGCGCCGGGGAGATGCTCATGCCGGTTCTCCAGCCCGCCGAGTTGTGGCGGCAGACCGGGCGCTATGACATCGACGAGCTCTTCAAGCTGAAGGACCGGCGCGGCGCGGACATGGTGCTGGCGATGACCCACGAGGAGGTCCTCACCTGGCACATCTCCCGCGAGGTGCGCTCCTACCGCGACCTCCCGAAGCTGCTGTACCACTTCCAGACGAAGGAGCGGGACGAGCCGCGGCCGCGCGCCGGCCTGCTCAGGACGCGCGAGTTCATCATGAAGGACGCGTATTCGTTCGACCGCGACCAGGAGGGCCTCGAGGGCTCCTACGGGCTCTACATCGAGGCGTACGACCGCATTTTCGACCGCACCGGCCTCGAGTGGTACCGGGTGGAGTCGGACGTGGGCATGATGGGCGGGATCGGCGCTCACGAGTACATGGCGCCCTGCGCGGCGGGTGAGAACGACGTGGCGCTCTCGGACTCCGGATACGCCGCCAACGTCGAGATCGCGAGCGCCGCGCCCCAGCCGGTGGAGGGGCTTCCCGAGCCGTCGCCCGCGCCCGAGGAGGTCGAGACCCCCGGCGCCGCGACCGTGGAGGCGGTCTGCGGGCAGCTTGGCGTGCCGCCGGGCGCGATCGTCAAGGCCTTCCCGGTGCTCGTCGATGGCCGCGGCCCCGTCCTCGTGGTCGTCCGCGGTGACCACCGGCTGAACGAGATCAAGCTCCGGAATGCGCTCGGCGCCACCTTTCGCCCGGCCGAGGCCGAGGAGGTGCGCAAGGAGTTCGGGGCCGAGCCCGGCTTCATCGGCCCTGTCGGCGCGCCCGTGCCGGTGCTCGCGGACGAGGCGCTCCGCGGCCTGGCGGGCCTCGTGGTGGGCGGCAACAAGCCCGACGTGCACGCGAAGGGGGTCGAGCCCGGCCGCGACTTCGATCCCGAGTGGGCCGACGTGCGGCGCGTGGAGGCCGGCGACCTCGACCCGGCCGGGAGGCCAATCCGCATCGAGCCGGCGATCGAGGTGGGCAACATCTTCAAGCTCGGGACGCGCTATTCGGAGCCGCTGGGGGCGCGCTATCTCGACGAGGACGGCAAGGAGCAGGTCATCTGGATGGGCTCCTACGGGATCGGCCCGGCCCGCATCGTGGCCGCCGCGATCGAGCAGTTCGCCGACGACAAGGGCATCTCGTGGCCGCGGGCGGTCGCGCCCTTCGACGTCGAGCTCGTGACGCTGGGCAAGCCGGGGGAGGAGCCGCGCTCGCTCTCCGACCGGCTGTACGACGACCTGCGCGAGCTCGGCCTCGACGTGCTCTACGACGACCGCGACGACCTCAGCCCGGGCCAGAAGTTCGCCGACGCCGAGCTGCTCGGCTGCCCGCTGCGAGTGACGATCGGCAAGAAGAGCGTCGAGGCGCGCGAGATCGAGTTCCAGGTCAGGCGCGGCCAGGAGAAGGGATCCCTGCCGCTCGAGGGCGCCGCGGAGGCGGCCGCGGAGCTGTGGCGGACCCTCCCCTGACGTTCCGGCGGCTGGTCGGGCTCGACCGCTCAGGCGGGCCGCCGCCGCAGACGCGCAGGGGCGAGCCGCTCAACCCGTGGACGATTCCCAACGCGATCGGCTTCGCCAGGCTGGCGCTCGTGCCGGTGTTCCTGGCCGTGGGCCTGAGCTCCGGCGACGGCCGTTCCGGGGTCGCGTTCGCGCTGTTCGCGTTCATCGCCTTGAGCGACTACTTCGACGGCATGGCCGCCCGGGTCACGGGCCAGTACAGCCGGCTCGGCGCCCTGCTCGACCCGTTCACAGACAGGCTGCTCGTGGTGTCCGGTGCGCTCGTCGCCTGGCACTACGAGACGCTGCCGCGCTGGGCGCTGGCCGTGCTGGCCGCGCGCGAGCTGTTCATGCTCGTGCTCACGCAGCTCGCGCTGCGCCACGACCTCGACCTCAACGTCTCGATGCTGGGGCGGTGGGCCGTCTGGCCGGTGATGAGCGCCCTGGCCCTCGCGCTCGTCGTCGACGGCTGGGTGCTGGACGTCGTGCTGTACGTGGGAATCGCAATGACGCTTGCGGCCACGCTCCGCTACCTGCAAGATGGTGTGCGGGCGATGCGTGAAGCCTCAACCTCAGGTTGAGGAACGCTATAGTCGCCCATCCTCGTTTCTGGAAAGGACCGCATTGGACACGTTCCCTGATCTCGGCGCGCTCTCTGACAACGAGCTGAAGGAGCTCATCCAGCAGCTCACGGAGGAGGAGCAGGAAATTTCCTACAAGCGCCGGATCCTCCACGGCAAGATCGACATCCTGCGTGCGGAGCTCGTGAACCGGCTCCGCAAGAAGCACGAGGAGGGCGAGTCCGTGATCAGCGGCGCCGACGTGCAGCAGCTCACGGACATCCTCGCGGGCAAGGGCATCCCGGCGGACGCGGACATCGAGTAGCGATGCACTGCCCGGAGTGCGGCTTCGCCAACGCCGAGGGCGCGAACTACTGCCAGAAGTGCGGGGCTTTCCTCGGCGACCAGGCCGAGAAGAAGAGCAGCGGCGACACGACCGAGGTCTACCAGGTGGACGAGACCGGTGAGCTCCGTCCGGTCGATCTCGACTCGATGACCCACGAGGGCGCGACGCTGGTGATCAGGTCGGGCGGCGGGCGCTCAGGGGAGGCCTTCCACCTCGTGGGTGAGCGCAGCACGATCGGCCGCAGCCCGGACGCCGAGGTCTTCCTAGACGACGTGACCGTGTCCCGCAACCACGCGCTGCTCGTGCGGCGCCGCGACGGGCTCTACATCGACGACTTGGGCTCCCTCAACGGGACCTACGTGAACCGCCGCCGGATCGAGTCGCACCGCCTGCAGAACGGCGACGAGCTCCAGGTGGGCAAGTACAAGCTGACGTACTTGGAGGAGCGGTGAGCACCGAGGTCAGGAGCGAGGCGCGGCCGCGCAAGGAGAAGGCGCTCACGATCGGCGCGGTCTGCAAGCAGCTCGAGCGCGAGTTCCCGGACATCTCGATCTCGAAGATCCGCTACCTCGAGGACCAGAAGCTGCTCGCTCCGCGGCGCACGCCGGGCGGTTACCGGCTCTACGCCGCCGCCGACGTGGACCGCCTTCGCACCATCCTCCGCCTCCAGCGCGACGAGTTCCTGCCGCTGAGGGTGATCCGCCAGGAGCTCGCGGCCGGCCGTTCCGACGACGTGGCGGCGAAGCCCGACGCGCCCGAGGGCCGTGGCGGCTCCGTGCGCAGGACCAGCTTCGCCCTCCGCGGCCCGGGCTCGCTCTACCGGCTGTCCGAGGTGCTCGAGGAGACTGGGGCGGACCACGCGCTCGTGAAGGAGCTCGAGGACTTCGGCGTGATCAAGGGCGAGCGCCACGACGGCGAGACTCTCTACGACGACACCGAGCGCGAGATCATCCGCGCGGTGGGCGAGCTGAAGCGCTTCGGCGTCGGCGGCCGCAACCTGCGCGTATTCCGCACCTCCGCGGACCGCGAGGCGGCGCTGCTCGAGCAAATCCTCGCCCCGGCGCTGCGGTCGCGGAACCCGGAGCGGCGCAAGGAGGCCGTGGAGGCGCTCGAGAACCTCGCCGCGGTGGCATCCCATCTCAAGCACCTGCTCCTGATCCGGGACCTGCGCAAGCTGGCGCGCTGACCGCGGCGCGGTGCGGCTCGAGGACTACATCCAGGACATCCCGGACTTCCCGAAGCCGGGGATCGTCTTCAAGGACATCACGCCGCTGTTCCTCGACCCGGAGGCGCTTCGCTTCACGGTGGATCGGCTGGCGGAGATGGCGCGCGAGTGGGAGATCGACTACGTCGTCTCCGCCGAGGCGCGCGGCTTCGTGCTGGGTGCGGCTGTTGCCGTCGCGGCCGGCGCCGGCTTCGTGCTGGGGCGCAAGCCGGGCAAGCTCCCGCGCGAGGTGTCCTCGGTCGAGTACGCGCTCGAGTACGGCGTGGACGCGCTCGAGGTGCACTCGGACGCGATCCGGGACGGCTCGCGGGTGATGGTGCACGACGACCTGCTCGCCACCGGCGGCACGGCCGGGGCCTTGTGCGGCCTCGTGGAGCAGGCGGGCGGAGTCGTGGCAGGATGCGCGTTCGTGATCGAGCTGGCGTTTCTGAACGGTCGCGAGCAGCTCCAGGCCTACGACGTGCGCTCGCTCGTCGCCGTGGACGGCGAGTGAATGGTCGTGCGCCGCCAACGCGTGGTGCCCGCCGCCGCCGCCGAGGTGTGGGAGGTCGTGAGCGACCCCCTGCGGCTCCCCGCGTGGTGGCCCGGGGTGACCCGCGTGGAGGAGGCGAGCCGCGAGGCGTGGACCACGGTGCTTGTCTCGCCGAAGGGCAAGCAGGTGCGCGCGGACTACAGCCTGGTCGACGCGGATGAGCCCGAGCGGCTCCTCTGGAGGCACGAGGTGGAGGCCTCGCCGTTCGAGCGCCTGCTCGCGGAGTCGACCGTCGCGCTGGACCTCGAGCGGGATCCGGCCGGCGCGGGCACGCGCGTGCGGCTGACGCTCTCCCAGAGTCCGCGAGGCTGGGCGCGCTTCAGCCCGTTCCAGCTCCGGGCGGCGGCGCGGCGGCAGGCGGAGCTGGCCCTGGAGGGGCTCGCCGGCCTGTTCGGAGAGCCCGGCTGATGCGCTGGTGGGGCTGGGGTGAGGACGGGCACGCCGTCCCGCTCCCCGCTGTCGCGGAGGCGCTCCTCCGCGACGAGCTGGGCGCGGATCCTGCGGCGCGCAGGCCGCCGGTGTCGCTCGAGCAGGTGAGCGTGCCGGACGGGCGGCTGCCGGAATCGGCGCGCGAGCGGCTCGCGGCCGCGGTGGGCGCCGAGCACGTGCGGGACGATCGCGACGACCGCATCCGCCACGCGGTCGGCCGCTCGTACCCCGATCTCGTGCGGATCCGCTCGGGCGACGCGGCGAGCGCGCCGGACGCCGTCGTGCTCCCCGCGTCGGCCGAGCAGGTGGGCGCCGTGCTGGCAGCGTGCGCCGAGCACCGGATCGCGGTGGTGCCCTTCGGAGGCGGGACGAGCGTCGTCGGCGGCGTGGAGCCGGTACGGGACGGGATGGCGGCGACCGTCACGCTCGACCTGGGCCGGCTCGCGTCCTCCGTCGAGGTGGATTCAACGTCGCTCACCGCGCGGCTCGACGCCGGGCTGCTCGGCCCCGACGCGGAGCGGCGCTTGCGCGAGCAGGGCGTAACGCTCGGCCACTTCCCGCAGTCGTTCGAGTACTCGACCGTGGGCGGCTGGGTCGCCACGCGCTCGGCGGGGCAGGCGTCGACCGGCTACGGGCGCATCGACGAGCTGGTGGAGGCCGTGCGCTGCGTGACCCCGGCCGGCGAGCTCGGCACCCGGGCCGTGCCGGCGTCGGCCGCGGGCCCCAGCCTCCGCGAGCTGGTGGTGGGCTCCGAGGGCGTGCTCGGCGTGATCTGCGAGGCGACCCTCCGCGTGCGGCCCGCGCCCGCCGCGCGCCGCTACGAGGGCTGGTCGTTCGCCACCTTCGCGGAGGGCCGCGACGCGTTCCGAGTGATGGAGCAGGCCGGCGCGTCCGCCGACGTGAACCGGCTCTCGGACGAGGCGGAGACGCGCCTCAGCATGGCTCTCGCCTCCTCGGGCAGCGCGACGGAGAAGCTGGGACGCCGCTACCTGCGTATGCGCGGCCACGAGGGCGGCTGCCTCGCGATCGTCGGCTTCGAGGGCGACGAGGAGGAGGTGGACGACCGCCGCCGGCGTACCGGCGCGCTGCTCCGAGCCGGGGGCGGGGTCGCGCTCGGGCACCGGCCTGGGGATGCCTGGCTGCGGAGCCGTTACGCGGCCCCGTATCTGCGCGACGAGCTGCTCGACCGCGGCGTGCTCGTGGAGACGCTCGAGACCGCCGCGACCTGGGCGAACCTGGGCGCGTTGCACCACGCGGTCGGTGAGGCGCTCCGCGCGGCGCTCTCGGGGCGCGGCACGCCGGCGCTGGTGATGTGTCACGTCTCACACCTCTACCCGTCGGGCGCCTCGCTCTACTTCACCTTCCTGGCCCGCCAGGAGGAGGACGCCCTCGCCCAGTGGCGTGCGGCGAAGACCGCCGCCTCGGAGGCGATCGTCGCCGGCGGCGGCACGATCACTCACCACCACGCCATCGGCCGCGACCACCGGCAGTGGATGCGGGCGGAGGTGGGCGAGCTCGGCTTGGAGCTGCTGCGTGCGGCGAAGGAGCGCCTCGACCCCGCCGGAATCATGAATCCCGGCAAGCTCTTGCCCTGAAAGCATCGCTGCGCCGCGGGCACCGCCCGCGGCTTGCGCAAGGCGCTAGCCGGGGGGCTGGAGGACCGTCTGGCCGAGCGCGGCCGGCTGGTTGCCCTGGGCCTGGACGTTGCGCAGCTTCGGCATCGGGCCGCGCAGCACCGACTCGCCCGAGTGCTTGATGTTCTCGTCGTTGCCGATGCGTTGCCGCGTGACGTCGATGGAGCGGTAATCCCGGAAGTCGGCCGGAAGGTCGCCGATCGCCTGATAGTTGCCCTGCTGGTCCGTGACCTGGCCACCGAGCGACTTCGCGTCGCCCTGGCTGTTGTAGAGCCACACGTAGTAGCCCTCGCTCTGTCCGCTCGGGGCTAACCGCGCGGCCTGCACGAGCAGCTGCTTCTTGCCGTCCTGCTCGACCACGATCGCGATGCCCGCGGGCTGACCATCGGCCGCCTGCCGGCCCTCGCCGCCGGTGCTCTGGGCGGCGGGTTCGGCGGTGTCCGCGCTGCTCGTGTCCTCGTCGTCGCCCGTTAGGAGCCCGACCGGCCAGACAAGCAGGGCCAGCAGCACGAGCGCGAGCGCCCCGGCGCCCGCGAGCAGCCGACGGCGCGTCACCGGGTCCGTCACGTTCAGAGCGGGACGCGTCCGGCCGACGTCGCCGCGCGCCGGCGCCGCGGCCGCTGCCTGGGGGCGCCGCGCGGCCCTGCCGCGCTCACCGTCGGGGATCGAGGGAACGGAGCCGTTCTCGTAGAACTGCTCGAGCGAGTCGAGCAGCGAGCGGGCCCAGCTGCGCGCTGCCTCGGAGCGCCTCAGGTGGCCCTTCGTCGCGGTGGCCTCGGGCCCCGCCTGCTGGCCGAGCACGTAGTCGGCGAGTTGGCCGCGCCAGTCGTCCTCGACCCCGCGCACGCTCACCGGCGCCAGCTCCACGAGCGCGTCGCGAGCGAGCTCGCGCACGCGTGGCTCCGGCAGGTTCAGCATCTCGGCGAGCTCGGCGTAGGTCTTCCCCTGGCGGAGCACGAGCTCGACGATCGCTCGCTGCTCGGGCGAGAGCTGATCGAAGGTGGCCATTTCCGGGGGAACTGTAGTGTGCCCGCCGGAATGGACTCGCCGGTTCGGACCTATCCGGCTCCAGGCACCCTGGACGATCTGCTCGGCTTCGAGCTGCTCGAGGCGAGCCCCGAACGCTGCCGCGGGCGCTTCCCCGTCGAGCAGCGCGTCCAGCAGCCGCTCGGCCTCGTGCACGGCGGCGCGTACGCGGCCTTCGGCGAGTCGCTCGTGTCGGCGACCACGCACCTGGCGGTGGAGGGTGAGGGCAACTTCGCGGTCGGACAGTCGAACTCCACGAGCTTCTTCCGGCCCGCCACGGAGGGGATCGTGCACGCCGAGGCGACTCCGATCCATCGCGGCCGCACCACGTGGGTCTGGGACGTCCGCTTCACCGACGACGACGACCGCCTGCTCGCGTCGTCGCGCATCACCATGGCCGTCAGGCCGGTGCCGACGAGCTGACCGGGTCCTCCACGAGGTACGCCTCCACGGGCGCGCCACGGCCCTTGACCTGCATCGCCTCGAGCGCCTGCACGCGCGTCCCGGGCGCGGCTCGCAAGGTCGCCGCCCCGATCACCACCCGTCCGGCCGGCGCCTGGCCCTCGAGCCGCGCGGCGAGGTTCACGGTGTCGCCGATCACGGTGTAGCTCCGCCCGCTCTCCGCGCCGAGCACTCCGACGAGCGCCTCGCCGGTGTTCACGGCGGCCCGGAAGCGCGGCCAGCCGGGATGCTCCGTGGCAATGCGGGACGTCTCGTGCTGCACGGCCAGCGCGGCCATCACGGCGCGGGAGGCATGGTCGGGTTGGTCGCCGCGGGTGCCCCAGGTGGCCATGATCGCGTCGCCGATCAGGCGGTCGATCTCCCCGCCGTGCTCGCGGACGATCGGCGGGATCGCCACGCGTAGGTAGGTGTTCAGCATCTCCGACACCTCGCGTGGGTCGCGCCCCTCCGAGAACGTCGTGAAGCCCTCGAGGTCCGCGAACATCACGCTCACCTCGCGCTTGCCGGCGGCGGTCTGGTCGAGGTAGAGGTCGCTGAAGCGCTCCTCGCCCTCTTCGCGACGCGCGCTGTAGGCGATCGCGCCGAACGCGATCAGCATCAGCACGTGCCACTCCCACCAGCTCACGTGCCAGCTCCGCGACACCGCAACCGCGATCATCGCCTCGGCGAGCAGCGTGAACGCGCCCGCCACGACAGCGAGCATCACGCTTTGCGTGCGCAGCGCGGCCAGGCCATAGCGCCACGCGGCCAGCGCGTAGGGCAGCACCGCGAGGACGGCGAGCACGACCAGGACGCCGCTCGCGCGCTCGACCGGCGTCGTGTCGTCGAGCGGAGGCACCGAGCCGAGCGACAGCCCGGCCCAGGCCGCCATGGCGAGCAGCAGCCCGGCGCGCAGCGCGCGGGCGCGGCGCATGACCGCCTCCGCGCGCGGGGGAGGGAGCGGGAGTGCCGACCAGCCCGCGAACAGCGCGGCGACCAGGAGCCCGACCGGCGTGGCGACGGTGAACCCCTGGTTCGGGCCGTCGAGCAGCGTGCCCGGCGTGGCGAGCGCGTGAAGCCCGAGGAAGCCGGCGGCGGCGAGGAACGAGAGCGAGATCAGGAACAACCGCGCGTCGGCGCGCCGCACCGCGATGCCGCTCGTGGCGTACGCGAGCGCGGTGCTGATGGCAGCGGTGCCGAGGACGAGCCAGAAGTGGGAGGGGGGGTGCTCCCACTCGAAGTCGGCGCCGGGTGCCGCGAGCAGCAGGATGAGGCCGCCGAGCGGGACGGCGAGAGCCACGCCCCAAAGAGGCGAGCCGAATGAGCCGGCCACTGCGGCGCCGGCGCGCACCTACTTGAGCGCCCTGAGTCGCCGCTCGCTGGGGTCCGTCGTCGTCTCGTGGCGGTTAGTGATCGGCAGCCGCCGGTCGCGCCCGAACGCCTTCGTCGAGATCTTGATGCCGGGCGGCGCTTGGCGGCGCTTGTACTCGGCACGATCGACCATCCGGATCACGCGCTCGACCTCGGACGCCGGCAGGCCGCGATGAACAAGCTCGATCGCGTCCAGGTCCTCCTCGACGTACCCCTCGAGGATCTTGTCCAGCACGTCGTAGGGCGGCAGCGACTGGTCGTCGCGCTGCTCGGCGCGGAGCTCTGCCGACGGCGGCCTCTCGAGTACCGAGGCCGGCACCAGCTCGCGGCCGGCCTGCTCGTTGCGCCAGCGCGTCAGGCTGTAGACCTGGGTCTTCAGCACGTCCTTCAGGACGGCGAAGCCGCCGGCCATGTCGCCGTAGAGCGTGGCGTAGCCCACCGACATCTCCGACTTGTTGCCGGTCGCGAGCACGAGCCAGCCGAACTTGTTGGAGAGCGCCATGACGACGTTCCCGCGGATGCGCGCCTGGAGGTTCTCCTCCGTCACGTCGGGCTCGCGGCCCTCGAAGGCCTCGCGCAGGATCTCGTCGTACGCGCCCATCGCGCCCTCGATGCCGATCTCGCGGAAGTCCACGCCGAGGTTCTCGGCGATCGCGCGCGCGTCGGCCCGCGTGCCGTCGCTCGAGTACGGCGACGGCATCGAGACGCAGGTCACGCGCTCGGGGCCCAGCGCGTCCACCGCGATCAGGGCGGTAAGCGCGGAGTCGATGCCTCCCGAGAGGGCGATCACCACGCGCTCGAAGCCGTTTTTCTCGACGTAGTCGTGCAGGCCGGTGCGGAGTGCCGCGTACACCTCGGCGTCGCCTTCCACCGTGCCGGTCAGCTCGCCCGACACCACCTCGGCGTCGTCGAGCGGCTCGGTGGCCACGCTCGCGAGCGTGAACACGGGCGGCTCCGCGATCCCCGCCGTGCGGCGCTGGCGGCGGACGTTCGCGCGGTGGCGGGTGTCGCGGAGGCGAGCAGCCGTGATCGCGCGGGGGTCGATCGTACAGAAGGTGAGCGCCTCCTCGAACTGGGGCGCGCGGGCAATCAGCTCGCCGTCCTGGTCGATCGCGAGGCTGTGCCCGTCGAAGACCAGCTCGTCCTGGCCGCCCACCGTGTTCACGAACACCACCGCAGTGAGGTTGTCCACCGCGCGCTGGACGAGCATGCGCTCGCGCCGCGCGCCCACGCCGGCGCGGTACGGCGACGCCGACAGGTTCACGATCACCTGAGCGCCGGCGAGCGCCTCGGTCATCGCGGGCGGCCCCGGCTCCCAGATGTCCTCGCAGATGCTCAGCCCGATCGGGATGCCGTTCAGCTCGAAGATCGCCGCCTCGGCGCCCGACTGGAAGTAGCGCTGCTCGTCAAAGACGCCGTAGTTCGGCAGGTACATCTTCCGGTAGGTCGCCACGACCTCGCCGTCGGCGAGCACGGCGGCGGTGTTGTAGACGTCCTCGGCTTTCTCGGGGTAGCCCACGAGCGCGACGATCCCGTGGGTCTGGGAGGCCAGCTCGTCGAGTGCCACGCGCGCCGCGTCCAGGAAGCCGGTCTTGAGCAGCAGGTCCTCGGGCGGATAGCCGGTGAGCGCCAGCTCGGGGAACACGACGAGCGCCGCGCCCTCGTCGCGCGCGCGGGCGGTGTAGTCGGAGATCTTGCGGGCGTTGCCGCGGATGTCCCCGACGGTGGGGTTGATCTGCGCGAGCCCTACTCGCAGCAGGTCGGTGCGCTCCGGCATGCCCTCAATTATGGCGGCCGCAGCCGAGCGTCAGGTCGAGGTAGCGATTTGGGCGAATGTGGTGCTCGAAGTGCCACCACTCGTTGGGGTACGCCGGGAAGCCGAAGCGCTCCATCGCGTGCTTCAGCGTCAGCCGGTTGCGGAGGATGCGCCAGGACGCGTTGAGGGTGTGCGAGCTGGGGCCGAGCGCGAAGCCGCCCATGCGGAGCCGCTTGCCGTCACGGTGGCGCACGAGCGCGATGTCCACGGCGCTGCCGGTGTTGTGGCGGCTGCGGCGGGCGATGTAGGTGCCCACAAGGTGGCCTCGGCCGGTCTGCTCGGCCCAGCGCACGAGCGCCTCCGTGGCCCGCACGGGACGGTAGGCGTCGAGGATGAGCAGCCCGAGCCCGCGCCGGCGCAGGTAGCGCTGCACCTGGCCGAGGCTGAACGCCGCCCGCTCGTGCATCAACGCCCAGTGCTCGCAGTTGCCGGGCAGCCGCCCGCCCGTCTCGTTATTCCTCGTCGCGTAGGAGAGATGCACGCGGATGCCGGGCGCGAAGCGCTGGACGTCCACGAGCCCCGCCCGGCGATGTGCGGGAGTGCCGGCCTCGTCGGGCTCGGCTTGCTCCGCCTGGGCGCTCCGGCCCCGTGCCCCGAAGATCCTGCGCGCGACCTCCCGAAGCGTCTCGGTCCCGTGTTCGTGTGACGGGTTGCCGTCCGTGAGCACCGCCATCGACACGCGCGTGTCACCGCGCTCGAATAGGGCCGCCTCGTGCACGAGCCTGCCTGCGCCGGTACTGCGCCAGCCGCCCTTGAAGAACGTACGCCACCCGTGCGCGATCGAGAAGCGCGAGAAGCCCCAGCGCTGGTAGCCGACCACCGATGACAGGAGGCCGCGCGCGTACGCCCGCGACACCATCGGCACGAGCGTGTCGATGCGGTGGAAGAGGCGGGCCTGATCCTCGGCGCTGAATTGGGCGTTGCCCCAGTAGCCCGCTACCGAGAAGCGCGTCATCCCGGCCCGCCGCGCCAGGTCGTACAGCGCCGCGTCGCCTACGCGGTAGTAGACCGTGTCGGCGGCGTCGTTAGACGAGGCCGTGATCATCGGGCCGAGCGACGCCCGCTCGGCACCGTCCGGCATGCGGTCGCCGATCTGGCGGAGGTATGCCACGAGCAGCATGGCCTTCACCAGGCTCGCGCTCACGTACACACGCTGCGGGGCGAAGCCGCGGAGACGGCCCCGGCTGTCGACCAGTCCCCACGAGTTCACGCCTCCGCGGGCGGCCAGGAAGCGCTGCACCGCCCGCACGCGCGCTCGCGACGGGAAGCGAGCCGGCAGCGCCTTCCGGCTCATCGTGCAGCCCCAGAACGGACGCACCGTCGCGCGCACCTCGGTGAGCCCGCCGGAGAGGACGCGGACGCGGCGGGCACAGCGGTCGACGGGCGGGGCGATCAGGGAGCAGTTGCCCGCACACGGCCGCTGGAAGCTGATGACGACGTAGCGCCCGGGCGGCAGCCGCCGGCGCATCCGGAAGCGGGCCCTGTGCTGGACGCGGCGCCGGACGACCAGCTCTCCGCGTTCGCGCCGGACCCTGACGTACGAGATCGAGCCCTCGGTGTACACCGCGCGGCCCGCGAACGCCTGCCGAAAGTCGAGCGTCCCCGGTGCGCCCTCGGCCGCGGGGGCGGACAAGATAAAGCCAAGCGCTACGGCTATCCCGAGTCGCCGGCGCACGGGAGGATGGTACGGGTGCCCGTATCGACGGCGCAACCGGGTCTACGTAGCCTGGAGCGCATCAGACGACTTCTGGACAGCATCCGTGACGCCCGGACGTACGGGCGCATCGTCTACCTGTTGCTGGCGCTGCCGCTTGGCGTGGTGGAGTTCACATTCCTCGTCACGGCGATCTCGTTCGGCTTCGGCACCGCGATCACGCTCATCGGAATCCCTGTCCTGATCGGGACCGTGTGGGCGTGGCGCTGGATCGCCGAGCGCGAGCGCAGCCTGATTCGCCGCCTCACGGGCACGGAGATCCCACGCCCGTACAGG
>DASQTS010000166.1:0-4493 GCA_035641775.1 Thermoleophilaceae bacterium | reverse complement strand
CGCACCCCGAACGGCTGACCGGTCATGACCGCGGACGGGCCCTCGAGCTTCAGCGGAGTCGACACCGAGAACGGGATGCCCGCCCATAGGACGTCCTGGCCGGCGAAGATGCGCTTCTGGCAGCCGCCCAGGTCGGAGAACCCGAAGTCGATGAAGAGCGCCCAGAAGCCGCTGTTCGAGTCGACGTACTCGTCGGCCACGCGGTCGAGGAAGAAGTCCTCGATCCCGAAGTTGCCGTAAGGGCCGTCGATCGTGAAGCCGGCGAGCTTGGCGGCGTCGTCGAGCGCTGCGGTCGGAACCGGGCCGGGCTCCGGCTGGGCGTTGTCGTTCGTGCCGTCGCAGGGGTGGGTCCCGCCCTTGGCGGTGGTCACGGCATGGCCGTCGGTCGTGACGGGCCCGTCGAAGACGGTCTTCGACGGCCCCTCCACCCGGAGGTTGACGGTGATGGGAACGGCGGGTGCGGCGGGAGCCGCGACGCCAAGGCAGAGCAGAGCAAGCGCTGCGGGGAGCGCTGAGCGGCGGAGGCGGTCGATCATCGGAGCCACCCTTTCCTCGAGGGTCGTATGGGCTTTCGGCCGGAGTCAGGTCTCCTGGCTTCGAGCTCCGCGCCGCGCCTTCCCGGCGAGCCGTCGGCTCACCAGTGGCTACATGCGACGCCTCAGCGCCCGTTCACAGTGGCGGGACCGCGCGGGATTCAAACCCGACTTCCCTGGCCACCGGCCGTTGAACGCCGCCGAGCATAACGCCCCGCGTCGGCACACGCCAAAGCGCCCGCTGAAACGCTCCCCTCTCACGGGGTGGTTGCTTCCGTTGCCCCCGGGCACCTGCACGGCATGGAGACTTCAGCTCGTTCACCTTCCTCCCACGACGACCTCAGCCGGTCGCCGGCTCGCGTCTTCTGCCTCGTCGTGGGCGCCACCCTCGTGCTGGTCGGGCTGCTCGGTTTCCTGGCCGAGTCGGCGTTCGACACCGGCGGCGGCGTCGATGGCGAGAACTTCATCATCTTCGAGGTCAACGGCTGGCACAACGTCGTCCACATCGCGTCGGGGCTATTCCTGCTCGCGCTCATGCGGCGCCATGACACGGCGAGACTCGCGGCGCTCTCGTTCGGCGCGATCTACGGCATCGTCACGCTCATCGGCCTGATCGACGGCGAGGACGTCCTGGGCCTGTTCCCGGTGAACCCGGCCGACAACGTGCTGCACATCGTGCTGACGCTCGCGGCATTCGCAGCGGGTCTCGCGCCATATCGCGACCGGACACGCGCAACCCGCCCGGCGCGAACGACTTAAAGGAGCGACGTATGACGACGATCGAGCAGTCAATCGAGGTCGAAGCACCGCTATCCACCGTCTACAACCAGTGGACCCAGTTCGAGGAGTTCCCCCAGTTCATGGAGGGCGTCGAGGAGGTCCGGCAGGTGGACGACACGCACGTGCACTGGGTCGCTGAGTTCGGCGGCTCACGTCACGAGTGGGACGCTGAGATCACCGAGCAGAAGCCCGACGAGCGCGTCGCGTGGCGCAACACCGACGGCACGGACAACGCAGGCGTGGTGACGTTCCACCGCCTGGACGACGCGCGCACGCGCGTGATGGTGCAGATGGACTTCGTGCCGGAGGGAATCAAGGAGAAAATCGGCGACGCGATCGGCGCGTCGGACCGGCGGGTGACGGGCGACCTCGAGCGCTTCAAGGAGCTGATCGAGAGCCGCGGTACCGAGACCGGGGCCTGGCGTGGGGAAGTCAAGCGGCCGGACGAGGTTTGACCGAGCGCATCCTCGGCGAGGCCGCAGGGCTGTCGATCGGCGCGGTGCTGGCTGCCCTGGCCGCCGTTCGGCGCGGCAAGGCCGTCCACCCCCACGGCATCGTTTACGAGGCCCAGCTCGAGATCGCAGGCGACCCGGCTGCACCGCAGGCCGCTGAGCTGCTCGCGCGCCGAGGCGAGCACCGCGCGCTCGCGCGCTTCTCGCGCTCTCTAGGCGTGCCGCGTCCGATACCCGATCTGCTCGGGATATCGATTCGGGTGCCGGATGCATACGGCAGCGGAAGCCACCAGGATTTCCTACTCGTCACGTCAGCGGACTATCCGCTCGTGCACCACATCTTCCTGCCGGCGCGCGACGTCCAGCAGCGGCCGTACACGTCCGGGCTTCCGTACCGCGCGAAGGACGAACTGTTTCTCGTCGGCGTCCTACCCCGGCGGAGCTCCCCGCGCCCGCGCGGCGAAGACGAGTTCGAGCGCCTCGACGCCGCCGCCGCCACCGGCCTCCTTGCCTTCGACCTCGCCGTGTCGCGCATGACCGGACGCTTCCAGCCGGTCGGCACCCTGCAGATCGGCCGGCAACTACCCCACGCGCTGGACGCGCTGCGGTTCAACCCGTGGAACACCGGCGGCGGCATGGAGCCCGCTGGCTGGCTCAACGACGCGCGCGACCGTGCCTACAAGCTCTCGCAGGGAGCATGGCGCCGGACGCGTCGCAACGGCGCGGCCTTGCAGGACTCGGCGGACCGCGCGCTCGAGCGGCGCGAGCTCACCGCTGTGCCCACGATCGAACCGTAATCCGCTCGAGTTGGCGCCCGCCGGCGAGCTGGGCGGCGTTCTGCAGCATCTCGCCCCACGTGTAGCTCTGCATCCGCTGGACCAGCTTTATCCGCTGGAGCAGGTGGAACCTGACACCGGCCGCGCGCTCGCGCGTCTGTATCTCGGCGGCCAACTCGCCATCGCGGTCGCGAACGCGAACCTCAACCTGTCCGATTTGCGGGTGCCCACGCGTTGCAGTGAGCCGGAAGCCCTCATTCCAACGCCGTGTGACCTTCACGGGAGCGTTCCACGGCCCCGCCATGCGAATGAGCAGCTCATCGCCCTGTTCAAGGCGCCCGGGGTCGCCGCGGGTCTTCTGGAACCGCAGCACCTCGGACGGGGCAATGACGTTCGGGTCTGCGGCGATGATCTCCAGGAGGCGCCCGGCGCGGAGCTTCGGCGTCTTGATCGTCGCGCTGTACAGCCGGTGCACCTCCCGGCCCACGCCCTCCTCACTCTCGCGGCTCGCCGAGTCCGGGTCGTCGCCCCACAAGCGGGCACGCCCGTCCTGCGAGTCGATCTCCTCCATCGCGGTCTGCCGGCGGAGGAAGCGAAAGAGCGCCAGTGGCGCGCCCACCGTCCATCCAAGGGTCCGGATGACGCGCCGGCCGAAGCGCTTCCGCAGTCGTCGTGTCCGTAGCACCGCCAACCCTCTGCCGCTACCCGGAGACCGGGTCCCGAGTCGGATCTGTTTGCGGGTAATTGCAGCGGACACCTGGCTGTTGTGAGAGGACGCCCCCTCGGCCCCGCTGAACGTGCCGTCGGTTGGCTGATCGGCGTGCCGTTCGCCTCGTGGCGCTACATGGCGCGCACCGTCGACATCCGCAGACAGGACTCGACCTGCCCGTGGCCCATCGAGGGCTTTCCCAACGGCGACTGCTCCATTGGAGACCCGGCCGAGATCCAGCGGCCCTCGGGCGGGTACGGGCCAGCCTTTCACCGCAGGTACCGCATCGAGATCGGAAGGGCGCTTCTGGACGCGAACGAGCTCATGTCGATCGTGATCAATGACCCGAACGTCGCCTGCCCGCTCGAGATCGCGCGATTCGAGCGTGAGAAGACCGGCCCGATCGAGGCCGGTGACCAACTGCGGGTCCGGCTGCCGGGAGCTTGGAACGGGCCCGTGCGGGTTACGCACGTGAGCGGTCGCTCCTTCCGCCTCGCGACGCTGCGCGGCCACATGGAGGCCGGGGAGATCGAGTTCCGGGCGCGCGACGCCGAGGACGGCAAGCTCGTCTTCGAGATCGAGTCGTGGGCACGGAGCGGCGATCGCGTCTTCGACTTTCTTTACGACCGGCTTGGCATCGCCCGTGAGCTGCAGCTCGACATGTGGGCCTTCTTCCTCGAACGCGTTGCCCAGATCAGCGGCGGCTCCGCCGAGAACGGCATCGAGGTCTACACCGGACGCTGCGTGGAGCACCCGCTCTAGTCGCTGCGCGGCAGCGCGGTCACGCGGCGAATCCGCGCGACGAGCTCGCCCCGGCGAGGGTGGGCACACGCCAGACCGCCCGCTAAAATCGCTCGCCGTCCCACGAGCCGCCATCGTCTAGGGGACTAGGACGCCGCCCTCTCACGGCGGAAACCGGGGTTCGAATCCCCGTGGCGGTATTACCGAAGCGCAAGAGCGCGTTGTACTCCGCGGCATAAGATGGGCGACCGATGGCGGTCACGGCCGGCGACGTCTTGAGCTTTCACGACGGAAGTGAGTTCAAGGTGGTGAGGAGCGCTGCGGATACGGGTGGTGAGGTGCTCGAGCTGGAGATGTTCTTTCCGCCGACGACGGAGGACGTGCCGCGCCACATACATCCGGAGCAGGCCGAGACCTATGAGGTGATCGAAGGGGCGTTCAAGGTGCTCGTCGGCTCCGAGTGGCACGAACTGGGACCGGGGCAGTCCGCCACGGTCCCGGC
>DASQTS010000165.1:0-3714 GCA_035641775.1 Thermoleophilaceae bacterium | reverse complement strand
CACGTCGCGCTCCCCGTAGCGGCGATGGCCACTCGGGAGACGCTGCGGCCGGGGGAACCCGTGTCGCCGCTCCCACATGCGGAGGGTGCCTTCGCTCAGGCCCGTGCGAGCAACAAGCTCGCCAATCGCAAGTCCATGCTCCTCCGGTCGCTCCGCCATGTCGTCTGTGAACGTAGCATGCAGGAATGCCTGCACCGTACGTTCAGACCAGCGATCGCGCCCCTTCGCACGACGGCAGCGTGCGTGACAACACCCTGACAACAAAGGGGCCCTTCACAAGGGCCACATCCTCCACGCGCATGGACAAACGGGTCGGATCTCGTGGACGGGATATGCAGTCCGTGCGCAAGGTTGAGGTCCTTGTGGTCCGTTTGGACCGTGGGAGTTCGAATCTCCCTGGGCGCACTTCGCGTGGCCACATGATGGCGCCACCGAGGACGGCACGGCACCACCGTTGGACCGAGCTCGCCGACCGTCCGGACGCTCAATCGACGGACGGCTAGGTAACGATGACCACGTCGAGCGCCCGCGGCCCATGCACGCCTTCGACGCGGTTCAGCTCGATGTCCGATGTGGCTGACGGCCCCGACACGAACGTGAACGGCTTGCCGTCGGCCGCCGCCGGCGCGAGCCGCTCAACCGCCTCGGGCACGAGGTCCACGATCTGCTCAGCGGTGACGACGCACAGGTGGTAGTCCGGAATGAGCGTCATGGCGCGGCGACCCTGGCCGGGGCCGCCGTCCAACACGATCGTCCCGGTTTCCGCAATCGCGACCGCACAGCCGGACATGGCTCCGTCGAGCGCGTCGAGTTCCCTCGGTGTGAGGCCCTCGTCGGTGATCAGCTCGATCTCCGATGGCCGCCACGCATCCGAAAGCCCTTCCGGGACGACCAGCCGCCCGGCGCCACGCTGCCGGCAGAGCTGCGTGATCACAGCGGGCGCGCGAGCCGCGTCGGCGAGGACGGCGCTGGCGCGGTACTCGCCGACGCGCTCAGCGAACAGTGCGACCTTGGCGGCCTGCGTGCGCGTCGATCGGCGGCGGTAGTCGCGCGGCACCTCGGCCGGCGGCTCGGCGTCGCGGAGCGCGGCACGAATGCGGGCGAGAATCGCGGCGCGAGCCGGGCCTGCAGCCGCCGGCGCGGAGCGGCGTGTGCGATCCGAGGGCGGACTCGGCGACGCCGGACCAGGACGGGGCGCGGCTTCGTCGCCTCCGCGCTCCCGGCGCCACCAGTCTCGGAACGTCTCCTTCGGCGGCGCGGCAAGATCGCGCGTCGCGGTCCAGCCGGACAGCGGCCACGGCAGGCGTTCGATCCGGCCCCGGCGTGCCAATGGGCGCGAGCCGATTCGGGCGGCCTTCTGCGCCCGCTCATACGCGCTCCGCGACGAGAACGCTCGGTGAAGCGCGTGCATCGCGACCTTCTCCGGCTTATACGCGGGCTCCGTGTCCACCACACGGCCGCGAAGGTGCACGAGCACGCGCGGTATGTCGATCGCGACCGGGCAGACCTCGTAGCACGCCCCGCACAGGCTCGAGGCGTATGGCAGCGAGCGACCCTCCTCGAGCCCATGCAGCTGCGGCGTCAGGATCGCTCCAATCGGACCGGGATACACCGACTCGTAGGCGTGGCCGCCGGTGCGCGAGTACACGGGACAGACGTTGAGGCACGCCGAGCACCGGATGCAGCGCAACGCCTGGCGCCCTACCTCGTCGGCAAGCACCTCGGTGCGTCCGTTGTCGAGCAGCACGAGGTGGAACTCCAGCGGCCCGTCGCCTGGCCGGACGCCGGTCCAGAAGGACGTGTACGGGTTCATGCGCTCCCCGGTGGAGGAGCGCGGTAAGAGCTGGAGGAACACCTCCATGTCCTGCCAGCTCGGCACGAGCTTTTCGATCCCCATCACGGTCACGAGCACCTCGGGCAGGCTCGTGCACATCCGCCCGTTCCCCTCGGACTCGACTACGCAGACCGTCCCTGTCTCCGCGACGGCGAAGTTCGCGCCGGAGATCCCCATGCGCGAGTCGAGGAACTTGCGACGCAGATGAGCTCGCGCTGCCTCCGCGAGAGCGGCCGGCTCGTCGGTCAGGTCCGGTGTATCGAACGCGCGCGCGAAGACCTCTCGGATCTCGGCGCGGTTCTTGTGGATCGCCGGCACGAGGATGTGTGAGGGGAGATCGTGGTCGAGCTGGATGATCAGCTCGGCGAGGTCGGTCTCCACGGCCTGGATGCCCCTCGCTGCGAGGAATTGGTTCAGCGAGATCTCATCCGTGGCCAGGGACTTGACCTTCACGACCTCGTTGACGGAGTGCGATCGCGCGATGTCCGCGACGATCGCGCCCGCTTCATCGCCGTCGTTCGCCCAGTGCACCTGCCCGCCGGCCGCGCTGACAGACGATTCGAGCCGCTCGAGCGAGGAGTCGAGCGTCAGCAGGGTCGCGTCCTTGGCCGCCGCCGCGGCAGCCCGCATCTCGGCCCAGTCCGTCAGCTCCTCGATGACCCCGGCGCGCTTCGCGCGGATCGTGGCGGTCGCGTTCTTGAGGTTCCGCCGTAGCTGCGAGTCACCCAGCGCAACGCGCGCGGCGGACGGGAAGCTCACGACGCGAGCACCTCCGCCAGGTGCGCGGTGCGCACGCCCGTCCGCTGCCGGGACAGGGCTCCGCCTATCTGCATCAGGCAGGAGTTGTCGGCGGCACACACGACCTCGGCGCCGGTGTCGAGGACTGCGCGAACCTTGTCAGCGAGCATCGCCGACGACACGTCGGCGTTCTTCACGGCAAAGGTCCCGCCGAACCCGCAGCACTCTTCGGCCTCGCGCAGCTCGACGAGCTCGATCCCACGCACCGCGGCCAGCAACCGCAGCGGCCGATCCCCGACCTGCAGCTCGCGAAGCGAGTGGCAGGTCGGGTGGTAGGTCACCCGGTGCGGGAAGTACGCACCCACGTCCTCGAGGCCGAGCCGGTCGACCAGCAGCTCGGTCAGCTCGTAGACCGGGGGCGAGTCCTCTCCCAGATGATTTCGCAGCATGCCCGCGCACGACGCTGACGGAGTCACCACCGCCTCGGCGCCCTCGAACACGCGGGCAAAGCGGCGCGCGAGGGCGATCCCCTCACGGGCGTAGCCGGAGTTGAGGTGCATCTGCCCGCAGCAGGTTTGCTCGAGCGGAAAGTCCACTGCGCACCCGAGCCGCTCCAAGAGCCGCACCACCGCCCGGCCGGTGTCGGGGAAGAGCGTGTCGTTGAAACAGGTGACGAACAGGCTTACGCGCATGCCGGACACCGGACGAACTATCGGACGCCGAGCAGGACGTCCACCAGCAGCTGGTCGAGGCCTTCGTTTCGGTAGCCGCGCGCCGCCAGCGCGTCGAGGGCATCGGCCTCGGCCTTCAGCGCATCGGCCGCCCCGGCGCCGTCGAACGTCGGCTGTGACAGCTCGTCGGTGCCGGCCGCCGCGAGCGCCGCTTGGACCTCGGGGAGCTCGTCGAAGTGGCGCGCGCGCTCGGCGAGGGCGAGGTACGTACGCATGCATCCGGACGCGAACTCCCACACCCCGTCGGCATCCTCGTTCCGGTACGCGTGCGCGTCGAAGTGGCGCGGCCCGTCGTATCCGGCGCGCTCGAGCAGCCGCACCAGGAGGAAGGCCTCCTTGAGGTCCTCGGCACCGAAGCGAAAGTCCTGGTCGTAGCGCCCGATGCGCTGCGCGTTCAGGTCGATGTGGAAC
>DASQTS010000164.1:0-2558 GCA_035641775.1 Thermoleophilaceae bacterium | reverse complement strand
CACCGAGCAGGAGGAGGTCTACGTGATCGTCTCCGGCAGCGCGCGCGTCGCCGTCGGGGACGAGATCATCGAGGCCGGCCAATGGGACGCCATCCGGATCGCGCCGGGTGTGTGGCGCGGGATGGAGGCAGGCCCCGACGGCACCGATTTCCTCGCCTTCGGCGCCCCCAACACCGACAACAAGGACGCCGAGATGCAGCAGGGCTGGTGGCCTGAGGGCTAGCCCTCCGCGGCCGCCTGTGCCGACTCCATGTCCGGATATGGCCGCATGTGGGTGATCTTCCCGCCGGCCAGGTCGTGCACGACGAACGCCTCGAGCTCGACGTCGAGCCCGCTGCTCACCCCGCGACCGCTCATCCGCGCGTGGGCCAGAACACGGTCGCCGATCGCGATCAGCTCGACGGGCTCGTAGCGGACGTCCTCGAGCATCCCGTCGAACGCGGCGAAGTACCGCCGCGCCCCCTCGTGCCCGCGGTAGGTGTCCGGCTCGGCGGACATGTCGGGCGGGATCTCGATCACGAGCTCCTCGTCGAGGCCGGGGAGCGCGGCCTCGATGCCGCCCTCGGCGAAGCGCTCGAACAGGCGCCGCACGACTTGGAGGTTCGAGTGGATAGCGTCCACGCGGTGGAAGGCTCGCACGTTCACGAGGTCGCGATCGTCGGCGCCGGCTTCGGCGGCCTCGGCATTGCGATCCGCCTGAAGCAGCACGGCATCGACGACTTCGTCCTGATCGAGCGCGAAGACGACGTGGGCGGCACCTGGTGGGCGAACAGCTACCCGGGCGCCCAGTGCGACATCCCGTCGAACCTCTACTCGTTCTCGTTCGCGCCGAATCCGGACTGGTCGCGCGCATACCCGCTACGGGACGAGATCCAGGCCTACCTCCGTGGCTGTGCCGAGCGCTTCGACGTCCTCCCCCATGTGCGCCTGAAGTGCGAGCTGCTCGCGGCGAGCTGGCTGGCCGGCGAGCAGCGCTGGGAGCTCGAGACCTCGAACGGCCCACTCTCCGCGCGCGTGCTGGTGGCGTCGCCGGGGCTCTTGAGCGAGCCCTGGACGCCCACGATCCCGGGTGAGGGCGTATTCGAGGGCAACACCTTCCACACCGCGCGCTGGGATCACGGCGACGACCTGGCCGGCAAGCGGGTCGCCGTGATCGGAGCAGGCGCTTCGGCTGTCCAGGTGGTGCCGCAGATCCAGCCGCACGCCGGGAAGCTCGTGCTCTTCCAGCGCACACCGCCGTGGGTGGTGCCGCAGCCGGACCGGCCGGTCCCCCCGCGAATGCGCGAGCGCTACCGCCGCTTTCCCGCGCTCCAGCGGCTCGCCCGCGGCGCCATCTATTCGACGGTGGAGATGCTGGTGCCGGGGCTCACCCGCGACAGACGCCTGATGAAGCCGATGGAGCTGGCCGCGCGGGCCCAGTTGCGCCTTCAGGTGAAGGACCCCGAGCTCCGCCGCCGCCTGACCCCGGACTACGAGATCGGCTGCAAGCGCATCGTCTTCTCGAACGACTGGTATCCAGCGATCCAGGCCCCGAACGTCGAACTCGTGAGCACCGGCGTCCAGGAGCTGCGGGAGCAGTCCATCGTCGGCGCCGACGGCGCGGAGCACAAGATCGACACGCTGATCTTCGCCACCGGCTTCAAGCCCGCGGAGCTGCCGATCGCCACCCGCATCCGCGGGCGCGAAGGGTCATCGCTCGCCGAGGTGTGGGGCGGCAGCCCGGAGGCGTACCTCGGCACGACCGTCGCCGGCTTCCCGAACATGCTGCTCTTCTACGGCCCGAACCTGAATCTCGGGCACAACTCGATCGTCTACATGCTCGAGTCGCAGATGAACTACGCGATCGACGCGCTGCGGCAGATGCGCGCCCTGGGCACCACCGAGTTCGAGGTGCGCCCCCAGGCGCAGGCCGCCTACAACGAGGAGATCCAGGAGCGGCTCGCGCGGACCGTCTGGAACACCGGCGGCTGCGGCAGCTGGTACTTCGACCGCAACGGCCGCAACTCGATCCAGTGGCCCGGCTTCACGTTCGAGTACCGCCGCCGCACGCGGCGCTTCGACGCCGCCGCCTACCGTATGGCCGCGGCGCCTCGCCCCTCGGCTACTTCCGCGGCTTCGGCGGCGCCGGCAGCGTGACCTTGTAGATGTCGATCGTGTTGCGGCCCGCCTCGCCGAGGCTGAAGTCGCCGGTCGCGCCCCAGTAGGTGAACGTGCCGTTCTTGTTCTGCTGCGACCTGAAGACCGCGGAGACCCACTCGTTCGCGTTCGACGGGATGAACCAGCCCGCCTCCTTGAAGTCGAGCGTGCCGTTGCGGTTCTCGGTGAAGTCGATCACCTGCGTGCCCTGCGAGTACCAGCCCATGAAGATCCGGTTCTGGCCGGGGATCTGGTGCATCACGTGCGCCGTGCAGACGGTCGCCTGCGGCTTCGTGCGCACCTGGGCGCGGTAGATCGCCTTGCTGCCGTTGGACTGGCGGGCATACGGCTCCCACGCCTCCTGCACGGAGCCGGGCATCGTGGTCTGGAGCTTCGTCACGTCGTAAGCGTGCACGCCGCCG
>DASQTS010000163.1:0-4952 GCA_035641775.1 Thermoleophilaceae bacterium | reverse complement strand
CTCGAGCACGTCCTCCGGGGTGGTCTTCAGCTCCTCCGCGATCTCGGCAATGCTGGGCGACCGGCCGAGCCGGCCCGTCAGGCGCTCGATCGCGCCGGACATCGAGGCGTTCAGCTCCTGGAGCGCGCGCGGCACGCGAATTGCCCAACCCTTGTCGCGGAAGTGGCGCTTGATCTCGCCGACGACGTTCGGCGTCGCGTATGTGGCGAGCGAAACCTCGCGCTCGAGCTCAAAGCGGTCGATCGCCTTGATGAGGCCGATGGCGCCCACCTGCTCGATGTCCTCGAGCGCCTCGCCGCGGCCGGCGTAGCGGCGTGCCAGGGAGCGCACCAGCGGGAGGTGGCGCTCGATCAGCTCCTCGCGGGCGGTCGTGTCGCCGTCCTCGTGGTAGCGGCGGAGGAGCGCGCGATCCTCCTCGCGGGCCTTCTCGGACGCGGCCGGCGAGCGCCGCTGAGGGACGCTCACGAAAGGCCCTTGAGCTTCTCGAGTCGCACGACGATGGCCCCGTCGCCCGCGTCCTCGACGCCGAACGAGTCCACCACGGTTTGAAGGATTCGCCTCAGCGTGAGCGTCCCGGGCGACGCATCGCCGTCGCGAAGCGCCTCGGCCACGGCGCTCTCGGACAGCGGGCCCACACGCGTGCGGATGCTCGCCTCGCCCACCTCGAACGAGAGCTGCACGCTGCCGACCTGGCCCGCCTCGGCGAGTAGCCTCTCGACCGCGAGCTGGAGGTCGTCGATCTCCTCGAAGGCGAAGTCCACGCGCTCGGCGATGCCGCCGATGATCAGGCGCACGACAGCCTGGAAGTCACCGGCGAGGGGCGCTTCGAGGTCGATGCGTTCTTGCTGGTTGATCAACGTGGCTCTCCGATGGTTCCCTCGCCTACGACACGGTCCTGACTCATCAGGCAGGCGAGCTGGCCCGGTGCGACCGCGTGCGCGGCCCGCTCCAGCTCGACCTCCATGCCGCCATTCTTCCGGACCAGGACCCGGCACGCTATCGGGTGCGCGTGGTAGCGGAGCCTTACGGTCTCGACCTGGCCGGGATCGCGGTGGAGCGTGACTTCGTCGAGCGGCACGCGCGTGGTCGCGAGCTCGTCCTTCGAGCCGACGACGACGGTGTTGGTGGCCGCGTCCTTCTCGAGGACGTAGACGGGCTCGGGCGCCGCGACGCCGAGGCCGCGCCGCTGGCCGACCGTGTAGTTGTGGTGCCCCTCGTGCCGGCCCAGCACGCGGCCGTCCCGGTCCACGATTGGGCCCGGCCTGCGCAGGCGCGGGCCGCCGTGGCGCTGCAGGAAGGCGCGGCCGCCCAGGCCCGCGACGAAGCAGAGGTCCTGGCTCTCGCGCTTGTCGGCGACGGGCAGGCCGGCCTCGCGCGCCAGCGCGCGCACGGCGTCCTTGGTGAGACCGCCGAGCGGGAAGCTCAGCCGGTCGAGCAGGGCTGGGTCCAGCTTGGCGAGCATGTAGCTCTGGTCCTTGGCTGGGTCGGCCGCCTCGCGGACCAGCGGTCCGTGCTCGTCGCGCGCGATGCGCGCGTAATGGCCGGTGGCGAGCTTCGCGGCGCCGAGCGCCTCCGCGAGGTCGAGCATCGCGTCGAAGCGGACCTCGCCGTTGCAGCGGACGCACGGGTTGGGCGTGCGGCCGGCCGCGTAGCCGTCGAGGAAGCGCTCCACAACCTCGGCGCGGAAGCGTTCGCGCAGGTCGAGCGTGACCGCCACGACCTGGTCGCCCGCGTCGAGCGCGAGCTGAGCGGCGGCGGCGGAGTCGACGCCGCCGCTCATGGCGACGAGCGTGCGCCGCGCGTCGTGCGTGTTCGCCACGGCCGCATCCTTCGCCGCCGCTCCCAGGGCCCGGTGCAGTGCATCCGCGGCTAGCTCGGCGACGTGGCGCTTCGGCGGCGTCAGCCCGCCGAGGGCGTTCGAGATCTCCGCCGCACCGATCAGGCACGCGTCGAGGAAAGTCCCGCCCTCGATGCTCTCCACGACGGCGCTGGCGGCGGCCGTCAGCGCGCCGCAGCCCTCGGCATCGAAGCCCGCCTCCACCACCCGATCGCCATCGATCCGCACCGCGATGCGCACGACGTCGCCACAAGCAGCGCCTCCCGCGGCACCGGAGTGCGGGTGGTCACGCAGGGCGCCCTGGCCCGCGGGCGCGCTCAGATGCTCGGCGAAGGACCGCATTCAGAGCAAAGCTAGCTGGCCCCAGCCTGCCGTTTGTTGGTCCCGGTAGTTGGGCCTGCTATTCAGCAGGTGGGTGTCCTCCGAGACGGACCACGGTCCTATCCCGAGGCGGACTCCCAAACCGGAGTTATTCGGCTCAACATATGCGGCCAACTCGCGAACAGGCTCGGGCCACTTCCGAGGCTAGCGCGCTTCGGGTGGAGCGGCGAGCCTTATCCCGAGCTCCTTGAGCTGCGAGTCGTCCACCGGGGCGGGCGCGCCGGTGAGCGGGTCCACCCCGCTCGCCGCCTTCGGGAACGCGATCACGTCGCGGATCGAGGGAGCGCCGGCGAGCAGCGCCACTATCCGGTCGATCCCGAACGCGATCCCGCCGTGTGGCGGCGCCCCGTAGCCGAGCGCCTCGAGCAGGAAGCCGAAGCGCTCCTTCGCCTCCTCCGTTCCTATCCCGATCATGTCGAAGACCCGCTGCTGCACGCCCGAGTCGTTGTTGCGGATGGACCCCCCGCCGATCTCCCAGCCGTCGAAGACCACGTCGTACCCGCGCGCCCTGAGCGAGCCGGGATCGCCGGCGAGGTCGCCGGCCGGCTGCGTGAAGGGGTGGTGCATCGGATCCCAGCGTCGTTCGTCCTCGTTCCAGTCGAACAAGGGGAAGTCCACGATCCAGAAGATGTCGTGCCCCTCGGGCTGCTGACCCACCTCCAGCCGGAGCCCCCCGAGCACGCGGGCTGTGACCTCGGGCTTGTCGGCGACGACGAGGATTGCGTCGCCCTCGCGCGCGCCGAGAGCCTCATTGGCTCGAGTGATCTCCTCTGCGCTCAGCCGCTTGGCGACCGGCGAGCGCCACCCATCCGCTTCCACCACCGCCCAGGCAAGACCCTTCGCCCCAAGCTGCTGAGCCTTCTCGGTGAGTGCGTCGAAGCGGCTCCTGGGGAACTCTCCCGCTGCCTTCAGCGCGCGCACTACGGGCGCGTCGCGGAAGATGTTCAGCTCGCTCTGCCGGAAGACCTCCGTGACGTCGACGACCTCCACGCCGAGGCGGCGGTCCGGGCGGTCGGACCCGTACTTGAGCATCGCCTCGTCGTAGGGCACGCGCTCCAGCGGCAGGGACACGTCGATGCCGCCGAGGGCGAGCACGCGCTGCAGGAGGCGGTCGATCACCTCGATCACGTCCTCCTCCTCGACGAAGGCCAGCTCCATGTCGAGCTGGGTGAACTCGGGCTGGCGGTCCGCCCGGAAGTCCTCGTCCCGGAAGCAGCGGGCGATCTGGAAGTAGCGCTCGTAGCCGCCGATCATCAGGAGCTGCTTGAAGAGCTGCGGCGACTGGGGCAGCGCGTACCACGAGCCGCGGGCGAGCCGGCTCGGCACGAGGAAATCGCGCGCGCCCTCGGGGGTCGAGCGGGTCATGATCGGCGTCTCGACCTCGAGGTAGCCCTCGTCCGAGAGGAAGTCGCGGATCTCCTTCACCACCCGGTGGCGGAGGATCATGTTGTCGCGCATCCGCTCCTTGCGCAGGTCGAGGTAGCGGTAGCGCAGCCGGAGCTCCTCGCCGACCGGGTCGTCCTCATCAATCTGGAAGGGTGGCGTCTCCGCGTCGGCGAGCTGCTCGAACTGGGCGGCGACCAGCTCCACCTCGCCGGTCGGCAGCTCCGGGTTCACCGCGTCCTCCTCGCGGCGGACGAGCTCGCCGGCCACGGAGATCACGTCCTCGGCGCGGAGGTTGCCCGCGGCGGAGTGAGCCTCCGGCGCCTCCTCCGGCCGGAACACGAGCTGAAGCAGCCCCGTCCGGTCGCGCACGTCGATGAAGATGAGCCCGCCGTGGTCTCGGCGCCGGTGCACCCAGCCGGCGACGCGCACCTCCTCGCCGACCTCGCCGGCCCGTAGCTCGCCCGCCCAGTGGGTGCGATAGCGGTTCTGCCGCGGCGGCCTCACCTCAGAAGCTCCTCCACGTGGCTCACGGCATCCTCCAGGCTGCCCGCCGGCCGCTGTTCGCCGCTGTCCATGTCCTTGACCTCGATCTCGGGGCCCCCCACGATCACCACGACGGGCGCACCGAGCCGGTTTGCGTGCTTGAGCTGACCCTTCATCCCGCGGCCGGCCTGTTCCATCTGCGTCCGGTAGCCCGCGCCGCGCAGGAGTTGCGCGAGCACGAGCGCATCCGGGGTGCCTTCCGCCGACGCGATGAACACGTCAGCCGCGCGCCCCTGCTCGGCGTCGCCGGCCGCCAGCAGCATCCGCTCCACCCCCGCGGCCCAGCCCACCCCGGGCGTCGGCGGCCCGCCCAGCTCCTCCACCAGCCCGTCATAGCGGCCGCCGCCCCCGAGCGCGGCCTGCGCGCCGAGGCGATCCGACTCGAACTCGAACACCGTGCGCGTGTAGTAGTCGAGCCCGCGCACCAGCGTCGGGTCGAGCTCGTATCCGAGGCCCGCGCTGTCGAGCAGGCCGCGCACGTCGGCGAAGTGCTCGGCGTCCTCGTCCGAGAGCCGGTCCACGAGCCGCGGCGCATCCGCCATGACGGCCTGGGTGCCCGCGTGGTCGGCGTCGAACGCCCGCAGCGGGTTCTGGTCGAGGCGCTCGCGCACCTCGGCGGACAGCTCGCCCTCGCGCGCGCGTAGATACGTGCGCAGCTCGTCCACGTACTCGGCGCGGGTCGCGGGCGTGCCGAGGCTCGACAGCCGCAGCCGCGCCGGGCCGGTGCCGGAGCGCTCGAATATCTCGGCCAGCAGCAGGATCAGCTCGGCGTCCAGCGTGGGGTCATCGGAGCCGATCGCCTCCG
>DASQTS010000162.1:0-2611 GCA_035641775.1 Thermoleophilaceae bacterium | reverse complement strand
CAGGCGACGCCCCGGACGGCACCGCGGGGCTCGAGCCCGAGGGCACGACGGCCGCGGCGCTCGCCGACGACGCCACGGGCACCGCCGCTGAGAGCACCGAGGAGGTGCCCCTGTGGGCGGGCATCCTCGCCGCGCTCGTGCTGCTCGGACTCCTCTGGGTGCTGCACCGGTTCGTGCTGCCGCGTCGCGCCGACGTGGGATAGTCAGGGCATGCCACAGCCCGACCCGTTCGACGACGCATTCGACGCGCCCGAGCAGCTGCGCGACTTCTACGACTCGCCGATGGGGCGCGCGGTGCGCAAGGACATCGGGCACATAGACGACCTCTGCCGCGAGCTGATCGCGGCATCGCCGATGCTGTTCGTGGGCACGCACGCGGCCGACGGCCGCTCGGACGTGAGCCCGCGCGGCGGCCAGCCGGGCTTCGTGACGGTCCTCGACGACAACCACCTGGCGATACCGGACGCCACCGGCAACCGCCGCCTCGACACGCTCGAGAACATCGTGTCGAGCGGACGTGCCGCGCTGATCTTCGTGATCCCGGGCCGTGACACCACGCTCCGCGTGAGCGGCCGCGCCGCCGTGACGGCGGCGCCCGACGTGCTCGACCGGGTCACGCCCGTCGGCAAGCCGCCCAAGAGCGCGATCGTGATCGAGGCGGAGGAGGTCTACACCCACTGCCCGAAGGCGTTCGTGCGCTCGAAGCTCTGGGATCCCGAGAGCTGGCCTGACCCGTCGACGCTGCCGACGTCGGCGGAGGTCTCGCTCGCGCATCAGCGCGACCCCGACCTGACGCTCGAGCAGGTGCAGGAGCGGGAGCGCGACGCGCTCGCGAACCGGCTGGCGTAGCGGGCGCGCCCCCTCAGCCGCCGAGCGCGCGGCCGATCATCCGGTCCATCACGCGCGCGGGCAGCAGCTTCGCCGCCACCGCGCGCTGCTTCGCGTCGTTTCCGACGAGGTAGCGGGCGCGCGGCCGCCGCGCGGTGAGCGCGGTCGCGATCGCCTCGGCCACGGCGCGCGGCTCGCTGCCGAGCTCCTCGTCGATCTTCCGCGTCTCCGCGCGAACGCGTGCGATCAGCCAGCCATAGAGCCGCTCCGCCTCGGGCGGCAGGTCCTCGGTGATCTCGTCGGCGAGCGCCTCGCCCTTCTTCCAGATCGGCGTCTTCACGCCGCCGGGCTCGATGAGGATGACGTCGACTCCGTGGGGCCGCAGCTCGCGCCGCAGCGAGTCGCTCGCTCCCTCGAGCCCGAACTTCGACGCGTTGTACGCGCCCACGAGCGGCAACGCCACGCGCCCGCCGATCGAGCTCACGTTCACGATCCGGCCGGGGGCGCGCCGCAGCGCCGGCAGGAACGCCTGCGTCACCGCGATCTGACCGATCAGATTGACCTCGAGCTGCTGGCGCAGCCTGTCGATGGGCAGGAACTCGAGCGGCGCGGCCACCGCGATGCCGGCGTTGTTCACGAGTCCAGCGAGCGGCTCGTCGCCGAGCGACTCACGCGCCGCGGCGATCCCGTCGGCGTCCGTGACGTCGAGCTTCACGGTGCGCAGGCCGAGCCCCTCCATGCGCTCGGCGTCCTCGTCCTTGCGCACCCCGGCGATCGGCGTGAAGCCGACCTCGCGGAGGTGCATGGCGGTCGCCTCGCCTATGCCGGTCGAGGCGCCGGTCACGAGCACTGTTCCGGAGGGCATGACCGGTGACCCTATTCGCTAGCTTCGGCCCGGTGGAGGTTGAAGAGGCGATTCGCACGCGGCGGACGCACAAGGTGTATGGGCCGGAGCCGGTTCCGCGCGAGACGCTCGACGAGCTGTTCGAGCTCGCGCGCTGGGCGCCGAACCACAACCTGACCAACCCGTGGCGCTTTCGCGTGCTCGGCGCGGAGTCGCTGGCTCACCTCAAGGAGGCGGCCGGGGAGGAGGCCGCCGCGAAGCTCGACCGCGCACCGACGCTCGTGGTGGTGTCGGTCGTGGAGAGCGGCGACCCGGTCCAGGACGAGGAGGACTACGCGTCCGGGGCGGTCGCCGCCTACATCGTCCTGCTCGCGGCGCACGCGCGCGGGCTCGCCGGCTACTGGCGCACGCCCGCGGTGCTTCGCACGCCGGGAGGCTGCTCGGCGGCCGGGGTGCCGGACGGCGAGCGCGCGATCGGGCTGCTCCACCTGGGCCCTGTGCGGCAGGAGAAGGAGCCGCCTGGGCGGCTGGCGCCCGGAGACTTCGTAACGTACCTGCCGTGATCCCGCGGGCAGACGCTCTCGCATCACTGGAGCGGGACAGCTTCGACCTCGTCGTGGTTGGCGGCGGCATCACCGGCGCGGGAGTGGCGCTGGATGCGGCGTCGCGCGGCTACAGCGTCGCGCTCATCGAGAAGTCGGACTTCTCCGCCGGCACGTCGAGCCGGTCGTCGAAGCTGGTCCACGGCGGGCTCCGCTACCTCCAGAACTTCGACCTCGGGCTTGTCCGCGAGGCGCTGCTCGAGCGCTCGCTGCTCGTGAAGCTCGCCCCGCACCTCGTGACGCCGCTCCCCATGATCGTGCCGACCTTCGAGGGCAAGCGGCCGGATCGCGTGCTGGGAGTTGGGCTCAACATGTACGACGTCATGTCTTGGCGCCG
>DASQTS010000161.1:0-3612 GCA_035641775.1 Thermoleophilaceae bacterium | reverse complement strand
CCGAGAGGGTTACGTGCCCGGCGTGGTGTACGGCGGCAAGGACGGCGACTCCACCTCCTTCAAGGTCAACGCGCTCGCCCTCCGGCACGTGCTCGCGGGCTCGGCGCTGATCGACCTCAAGGTCGCCGGCAAGACCCGCCCCGTCATCGTCAAGGACCAGCACCAGCACCCGGTGCGCGACGAGCTGCTCCACATCGATCTACTCGAGGTGCGGCTCGACGAGAAGATCCAGACGCAGGTCTCGGTCCACCTCGAGGGCGCCGAGGAGGCGCCCGGCATCAAGGAGGGGGGCGTGCTCGAGCACGTGACCCACCAGCTGAACATCGAGGCGCTGCCGACCGACATCCCCGACGCGATCCAGGTGGACGTGTCCGGGCTCGAGATCGCCGCCACCATGCACCTCTCCGAGCTCACGCCGCCCCAGGGCGTGACGTTCCTCGACGACCCGGACGACACCCTCATCGCGACCGTCGTCGTGCCGACCGAGGTCGAGGAGCCCGAGATCGAGGAGGAAACGGTGCTCGTCGGCGAGGACGGCGAGCCGATCGAGGAGGGCGCGGAGCCCGCCGAGGGCGAGGAGGCCCCGTCCGCCGAGGGCGAGGCTCCCGCCGAGGAGGCCGAGGGCTCCTCCGAGTGAGCCTCTTCCGCCGGGGAGGCGGGAAGGCTGACTGGCTCGTCGTGGGGCTCGGCAATCCGGGCGACCGCTATGCCCGGACGCGCCACAACGTGGGCTTCGAGGTGGCGAAGCTGGTCGCCGACCGCCTCGGCCTGCCCAGGTTCAAGAAGAAGTACGGCGGTCTTTACACCGAGGGCAGAGACGTCGCCGTGCTGTTGCCCCAGACGTACATGAACGAGTCCGGCACCTCGGTGAGCCCGGCCCGTGGCGCGCTTGGCGTGAATCTGGATCACGTCCTCGTGGTCCACGACGAGATCGATCTTCCGTTCGGCAAGGTCGAGATGCGCATCGGCGGCGGGCTTGCGGGCCACAACGGGCTCAAGTCCGTGAAGAGAGGGCTCGGAAGTGGCGATTTCGGGCGCGTGAGGGTCGGCGTGGGGCGGCCGGACAGCACCGATCCGGAGGTGGTTTCCAGATATGTCCTGGGGAGGTTCGACGAGGACCCGCGGGCGCTGATCGAAACCGCCGCCGATGAGGTGCAGCGCCGCGTAACCTTGGGCGAGTAGCCGCGCGGCACGCCCGGGCGGCCGCAGCGCATGCTCCGAAGCCTCCTGACATACGCACAGCGGGACGACTCCGTTACGGGGCTGGCCGAGGCCGCGCGCGCGGAGCCGCAGCGCGCCTTCGTGTCCGCCAGCCTGCGGCCCTACCTGCTGGCGTCGCTGGTCGACGCCGAGCCCGGGCGGCCGGCGCTGATCGTGGCCGGCGACGACCGCGCCGCGCGCGACCTCGCGGCCGACCTCAAGGCCTACCTCTCGCCACGGCCCGTCCGCTTCTACCCCGCCCGAGGCATGCGCTACGAGTCGCACCTCGCGCCTCCGCCTCATCTCGTCGGCCTCCGCATCGCGGCCTTGGACGCTCTGCTCGGGCAGCAGGCCGCCGTGCTGGTCACCTCCGCCGTCGCGCTCGCCGAGAAGGTCCCGGACCCGGACCTGCGCCCGCATGGATTCGACATCGAGAAGGGCGGGCTGCTCGACCTCGACGAGACCGCCGACCAGCTCGTGGCGTGCGGCTACGAGCGCACGGACCAGGTGGAGGACCGCGGCCAGTTCGCCATCCGCGGCGACATCCTCGACGTCTATCCCGCCACCGAGGAGCGCGCCGTGCGCTGCGAGCTGTTCGACGTCGAGGTCGAGCGGCTCACCTGGTTCTCCACCTTCACCCAGCGCTCGCTGGAGGAGGCCGACCGCGTGGAGATCGCCCCGGCTGCCGAGCTGGCGCCCGAGCACCGCGAGCTCGCCGAGATCGCCGCCGCATCGGCCGGCGACGACGACCGCCCGGACGTGGCCGACGTCCTCCCGGTGGACCGCTTCTGCGAGCTCCTCGACCTCGTCCCGGATGACGCGCTCGTCGCGATCGCGGCCGAGGAGGAGCTCGCGCCGGCGCTGCGCGACTACTGGGAGGACGTCACCACGAGCTTCCACGACGAGGACGCGCACCACCTCTACGTGAAGCCGGACGACCTGGACGCCGCGCTGGGCGAGCGCGCCCAACTCCGCTTGTCGAGCATCTCGCAGGACCAGCCGCACGAGTTCCGCGCCCAGTCCGCGGACACCGCCGCCCGCTCGCTGCGCGACGCGGAGCCGGAGCTCGAGAAGCTCGTGCGCTCCGGCTATCGGACCTTCGTCGCGTGGGCGCGCCGCGGCGAGGCCGAGCGCGCGCAGCTCAACATGGCGCGGATGCAGGCTGCCTTCCTCGACGGCCGGCCCGCGCCCGAGGACCCCTCGCTCACTTTCGCCCACGCGAGCCTGCGCGACGGCTTCATCGCCCCGAATCTGAAGCTCGCTGTGCTGCCCGAGCACCGCCTGCTGCGGCGGCGCCGCACCGAGCGCCCCACGGGGCCCGGTCCGATCGCGTCGTTCACGGACCTGCGCGCCGGCTCGCCCGTCGTGCACGAGGACCACGGCATCGCGCTCTTCACCGGCTTCGAGACGAAGACCGTGGGCGACGTGACGCGCGACTACCTCGAGCTCGAGTACAGGGACGGCGACCGCGTCTTCGTGCCGAGCGATCAGCTCCACAAGATCAGCCGCTACGTGGGCGCCGACGCGAGCGACCCGCCGCTGTCGAAGCTCGGCGGCAAGCAGTGGGAGCAGATGAAGCTCAAGGCGCGCCGCGCCGCCCAGGCGCTCGCCGGCGAGCTCATCAACCTCTACGCCGAGCGCAAGCGCCGCGCCGGCCACGCCTTCCCGATGGACACCGAGTGGCAGCGCGACTTCGAGGAGCGCTTCCCATACCGCGAGACGCCAGACCAGCTCGAGGCGATCGAGGCGGTGCGCGCGGACATGGAGGAGGCGCGCCCGATGGACCGCCTGATCTGCGGCGACGTGGGCTACGGCAAGACGGAGGTGGCGCTGCGCGCGGCCTTCAAGGCGGCCGAGGACGGCAAGCAGGTGATGTTCCTCGTCCCGACCACCGTGCTCGCGCAGCAGCACTTCGGCACCTTCGTCGAGCGCCTGCGCGACTACCCCTTCCGCATCGAGATGGTGTCTCGCTTCCGCTCGCCGAAGGATGTCCGCGAGTCCCTCAAGGACTTCCAGGAGGGGAAGGTCGACATCCTAGTCGGCACGCACCGCCTGCTCTCGCGCGACGTGCGCCCGAAGGAGCTCGGCCTCCTGATCGTGGACGAGGAGCAGCGCTTCGGCGTGAAGCAGAAGGAGCTGATGCGCCAGCTGAGGTTGAAGGTCGACGTCCTGTCGCTGTCCGCCACGCCGATCCCGCGGACGCTCCAGATGTCGCTGGCCGGCCTCCGCGACATCTCGGTGATCGAGACGCCGCCGGAGGGCCGCCGCCCCGTCAAGACCTACGTGGGCGACTACGACGACGACCTGGTCCAGAAGGCCATCAAGCGCGAGCTCGCCCGCGGGGGCCAGGCGTTCTTCCTCCACAACCGGGTCGAGACGATCGACGAGACCGCCGAGCGCGTCCGCGCGCTC
>DASQTS010000160.1:0-2581 GCA_035641775.1 Thermoleophilaceae bacterium | reverse complement strand
GGTGATCATGTACGCGGACAAGGAGACGGCCGCGATGCGGACGGCGATCGAGGAGACGAACCGCCGCCGCGCGATCCAGGTCGCCTACAACGAGGAGCACGGCATCACGCCGGAGACGATCCAGAAGGGCATCTCGGACATTTCGGACTTCCTCATGACCGAGTCGAAGGTCCCCACCGGCCGCGGGCGGCGCAGGCGCGATACCGAGGGCATGTCGGCGGAGGACCTCCGGCGGACGATCGTGGAGCTCGAGGAGGAAATGCTCGCAGCGGCGGACGACCTGCGCTTCGAGTACGCCGCGAAGCTCCGCGACGAGATCAAGTCGCTGCGGCGCGAGCTGGACGAGGCCGAAGCCACCACATGAGGGCCTGGGAGGGCGCTATCGGGAACGCGACAGGCTGGACAGGGTGTGCTACCTGTGGAGTAGCTGGCGTCTTTGCTTTTGTCCCAGTCCGCCCCGTCTGACCTCCGCGGCAAGCGCCGCGCCCATCGCGCATGAAGTGGCCCCGCCTGCAGCCCGACCCGACCGGACCGCCCCGCCCGGTGACCATGGCAGTGGTCGGCCTGGTCGTGTTCGCATCGGCCTTCGGCGTCGCCCGCGCCGCCGGAGGCGAGGACGGGGCCGACACGCGCGGGGGAACCCAGAGCCGGGCGCTCGCGCTCCGGACCGCGACCGCACTGCCCACCCTCAACGTCGACGAGGCTGACGCAGAGGCTCAGCGCCAGCTGGCGCGAAAGCGCGCGCGAGAGCGCGCGCGCGAGCGGCGGCTGGCCAAGCGCGAGAAGGCGGAGGCCGCCAAGGAGCGCGCCGCGCGCGAGGAGCGCCGCCGCCTGAGGGCCGAGCGCCGCGCACAGCGGGAGGCCAAGGCGGAGCGCCAGGCGGAGGCGGAGCGCCAGGCGGGCGCGGAGCCCGAAGCAGAGCGCAAGGAGCCCGAGCGTCAGGCGGAGCAGGAGCCCGTGCAGCCGCAGGAGCAGCCGCAGGAGCAGGCGCCCCGGCGGCCGCAGGAGACCACTCCCGAGCCGCCGGCGACCACGGCTCCTCCGCCGGCTCCTCCGCCCAGCGAGCAACCGGGGGGCTCGGGATGATCAGGGAGACCGAAGAGCCGACCCGCGAGGCGATCCCCGAGCCGATGCTCTCGGGGTACCGGCTCGAGGGTTCGCCGCGTAGGCGGGAGGCCGGCAGCCTTCTGTTCTCGGCTCTGGCTGCGGACGGCGGCCACGTCAGCGTGCAGGTGGCCGCGGAGGCGTCCGCGAACCGGCGTGGCCGCGCCCGCTTCCGCCGGCTCGCGCGAACCCGGGCCGAGCTCGAGCACCCGGGCCTGCTCGGCGTCCGAGAGGTCGGGGAGGAGCACGGGCGTCCGTTCATCGCCGCCGACCGCTTCCCGCCGCGCTCGCTCAGCGATGTCCTTCGCGACGGCCCGGTTGGGCCGACGACGGCTCTGGCGCTGCTCAAGCAGGTGGCGGAGGCGCTCGATGCGGCCCATGCCGCCGGGCTCGTCCACCGGACGCTGAGCGCCGAGAGCGTGCTGCTCGACGGAGACCTGCCAAAGCTCGACCTGTTCGGGCTGTTCACGACCGTCGGGCACGCCACCTGGGGCGACGTCGTCCGGAGGGACCCGCACCTGCACTACGAGTCTCCCGAGGCCGTGCGGGGCGAGGAGCCGGTTCCGGCCAGCAACGTGTACTCGCTGACGGCCCTGCTCTTCCATGCGCTCACGGGCCGGCAGCCGTTCGCGCACCACGACCCGGTGATGATCTCCTACGCCCATCTGTCGCACCCGCCGCCCAAGCCGAGCGAGCACAAGCCGGAACTGCCGGCCGTGCTCGACGGCCTGGTTCAGCGCGGGATGGCCAAGGAGCCGGGCGAGCGGCCGGAGTCCGCCGGAGCGCTCATCGAACGAGCCGCGGCGCTGTTGCGGATGACCGAGGCCACGACCCCCGAGGCGGCGCCGGTGCCGAAGCCGGCGCCGAAGCCGGTCGTCGCGACCGCGGCGCCGGCGCCTGTTGTCGCGGCCGCCGCGGACACGAAAGCTCCTCCACGGCGGTGGAGGCCGCCGCTCGCGCAGAGGCTCGTCCCGCTGTGGCCGCTGCTGGTCGTCGTGCTGGTGGCGGCCGCTTTCGGGGTGCTGCTGGGCCTGCCCGGCGCGGATTCCCCGCGGACGGCCGACACGGCCCGCTCGCCCCAGCAGACAGCCGTGGCGCGGCTCGACGAGGTGCGCTACCGGCTCCGGGACGAGCTCGCTCTCGCCGCGAGCGGGTCCGAGCAGGCCGCCGTCGCCGACCGGCTCGCCATTGCGTACGGCCGCACCGCGGATTCGCTGACCGCGCCAGAGGCGGTCGCCGCGGCCCAGCGCGCCTCGGCGGCATACGCCCGTCTCGCGCAGGCGGCGCGCGACGGCGAGCAAAGTGCCTACGACACGGCGCGCGGGGACGTCGCGGTCGCGGAGTCGCAGTTCGGCACCCAGCTAAGGTAGACCACGATGATTCCCGCTCGCAGGCGCGCCGGATGCGCGCTCATCGTCGCCATGGTGCTGCTCGCGCTCGCCTCGCCGCCTGCCATGGCGGACGTCGAGGGCAAGGC
>DASQTS010000159.1:0-2473 GCA_035641775.1 Thermoleophilaceae bacterium | reverse complement strand
TGTACAGGTGGACGGGCACGCGCCGGCGGGCGCGCTGCTGCAGGCGCGCGAAGCTCGTGATGCCGTTCTGGAAGGCCACGATCTCACCGTCGGCGATGAAGTCCGTGGAGGGCTGGCGCCCGAGCGCCTCCACGAGCTCGGGGAACTGGTCGTTCATCAGCCGCGCGGTCCGCGACATCAACTGCACCCCGCCGCCGTCCCGGATCGCGAGGCAGCGGATTCCATCGAGCTTGCGCTCGAAGATCCAGGCGGCGTCGGAGAACGGCTCGTCGGACAGGACCGCCTTCATCGGCTCGATCACCGGCCGAGCTCCTCGATTGTGCGCCCGCTCACCACGGACTCCGGCCGCTCGGCCACCGGGTCGCCGGAGTCGGCTTGCTCGTCGCGGCGCTTCACGAGCAGCCAGCGCCGCCCCTCGATGTGCCGGAGCGACCAGCCGCCCAGGAGCTTCTCGCCGTCGAGCCGGAACGAGGCGTGGCCGGCGGAGAGCGCGTCCTCCATCGGCTCCTCGCGCAGGTTTTCGTAGGTCCCGCGGTCCCAGACGATCACCGGGCCGGCACCGTACTGCCCGGCCGGGATCACGCCCTCGAACTCACCCCAGGCGAGCGCGTGGTCGTCGACCTCCATGGCGAGCCGCTTGTCGCGCGGGTCGAGCGACGGCCCCTTCGGCACCGCCCACGAGCGAAAGGTGCCGGCCACCTCGAGCCTGAAGTCGAAGTGCCTGCTCGTGGCGTGGTGCTGCTGGATCACGTAGCGGGGCATTCACGCCCCACTTCGCCGCTGGAGCGGCTCGATAGACAGCGGCCCCTCGTGGCGGGTCTCGACCTGAAGCGTGGAGTGCGTCACGCCGAAGCGCTCGCGGAGCAGGTCCGCGAGCTGGCGGCGGTGGGCCTGCGTGTCGCAGCCCGCGCGCACCGTCACATGGGCGGAGATCGCCGGGAAGCCGGACGTGACCTCCCAGACGTGGAGGTCGTGCACCTCGACCACGTGGGCCTGGCCTGCCAGCACGTTGCCGATCTCCTCGGGGTCGAGGTCGCGCGGCGACGCCTCGAGCAGGACCCGGCCGGAGTCGCGCAGGAGCCCGTAGCCCGAGCGGAGCATGAGCGCCGCCACGACGAGCGCCGCGATGCCGTCCGCGCGCGAGAAGTCCGTGATGAGGACGACCGCCCCGGCGATCGCCGTCGCGACGAACGCGAACAGGTCGGTGAGCACGTGCTGGAAGGCGCCCTCCACGTTGAGGCTGCGCCGGTCGGCGCCGGCCAGCACCAGCGTGGCGGCGAGGTTCACCACGATGCCCACGAGGGCCACGACCAGGACGACGAGGCCGTCGACCTCGGGTGGGTCGGCGAGCCGGCGGATGCCCTCCCACACGATCACCACCGCGAGCGCCACGAGCGTCGCGCCGTTCAGTTGCGCGGACAGGATCTCCGCGCGCCGGAAGCCGAACGTGAACTCGCCCCCGGCGGGTCGTCTCGCCAGCCGCGCGGCGAACAGCGCGAGCGCGATCGCGCCGGCGTCCGTGAGCATGTGCGCGGCGTCCGAGAGCAGCGCCAGCGAGGAGGCCAGGACCCCGGCCACGACCTCGGCCGCCATGAGGCCGAGGATCAGGGCCAGGGCGAGCGTGAGGCGGCGCGCGTCGTCCGTCCGGACGTGCGTGTGATGGTGGTGCTCGTGGTCGTGCATCGCCGTAGTAGGGCAAGCACCGGGCGGTGCCCGGTGCGCTGCCATGCCGTTTCGGGTGAGCATAGGCGGGTACCCCGAGGCGGATGCGAGTCGTGGTGGTAGGGGCGAGCGGCAACGTCGGCACGAGCGTGCTGCGATCGCTCGCGGACGAGCCGGCCGTGGACTCGATCCTCGGCATCGCGCGCCGCATCCCCGAGGCGAGCTTCCCGAAGACGGAGTGGCGCCAGGCGGACATCGCCCACACGCCGCTGCGGCCGCACTTCCAGGGCGCCGACGTGGTCGTGCACCTCGCCTGGCTGATCCAGCCCGGCCGCGACAAGCAGCGCCTTCACGAGGTGAACGTGGACGGGAGCGCGCGGGTCTTCCGGGCGGCCGCGGGTGCCCGGGTGCCCGCGGTCGTGTACGCGTCGTCGATCGGGGCGTACGCGCCGGGGCCGAAGGATCGCGGCGTCGACGAGAGCTGGCCGACCACGGGCATCTCGAGCTCGTTCTACGCGCGCCACAAGGCGGAGGCCGAGCGCCTGCTCGACCGCTTCGAGGACGAGCATCCCGACACGCGCGTCGTGCGGCTCCGGCCCGGCCTGATCTTCAAGCGCGAGGCCGCGTCCGGCATCCGGCGGCTGTTCGCGGGGCCCTTCCTGCCGAACGTCCTCGTGCAGCGGCGGCTGATCCCGGTCGTGCCCGCGCATCCGCGGCTCGTCTTCCAGGCGGTCCACTCGTACGACATCGGGGAGGCCTATCGCCTGGCGATCGTGCGCGACGACGCGCACGGCGCGTACAACGTCGCCGC
>DASQTS010000158.1:0-13858 GCA_035641775.1 Thermoleophilaceae bacterium | reverse complement strand
CAAGCGCGGGCCCCGCGGCAAGGGCGCCCCTGGGGGGCGCTTCAAGCCGTGCCCGTTCTGCCGGGAGAAGATCGACGTCGTCGACTACAAGGACCTCTCAGCGCTGCGCCGCGCGATCAGCGACAAGGGCAAGATCCGCTCATCGCGCGTGACCGGCGCTTGCCGCCGTCACCAGTCTCAGCTCGCCACCGCGGTCAAGCGCGCACGTGAGCTGGGGCTCCTGCCGTACGTCGCCGACAGGTAGGCGACGGGACCATCATGGCCCAGGCAATCCTCCTGAAGGACGTGGACACCCTCGGAGAGCGCGGGGACGTCATCGACGTCTCCCCGGGCTACCTCCGCAACTTCCTCGTGCCGCGCAAGCTGGCGCAGCCGGCCACCCCGGGCGCCATCGCGGAGTCGCAGCGGCGCCGTGAACTCGCGGAGCAGGCTGTCGCCGATGCGGCGGCCAAGGCCGAGGAGACCGCGGCGCTCTTGAGGAAGACCGTCCTGACGATCTCGCACCAGGCGGGCGACGACGGCCGGCTGTTCGGCTCCGTCACCTCGCAGGAGATCGTCGACGCGATCCGTCAGGCACGCGGGGTGCGGCTCGACAAGCGCCGCGTCCAGCTGGAGGAGCCGATCAGAACCACGGGCACGCACATGGTCTCCGTCGAGGTCTCCGACGGCGTGACGGCCGACGTGAAGACGATCGTCACTCCACAGGCGTAGAGCCGGCCGCGTGGCCGTAGCCGCCCCGCCCGAGGCAGCGGCCGGCGTTCCGCCCCACAACGAGGAGGCCGAGGCCTCCGTCCTCGGGGCCATCCTGCTCACGGAGCAGGCGCTCGACGGCGTCCTGCTCGAGGTGGGCCTGCGCGCGCACGACTTCTACCGACCGCGCCACGGCGCGATCTTCCAGGCGATGATCCGCCTGAAGGAGAAGGCCACGCCGGAGGCGGTCGACGCGCTCACCGTCGCCGAGGAGCTGCGCCGCGCCGGCGAGCTCGAGAAGGCCGGCGGGGAGCCGTACCTCCACTCGCTCCCGACCGTCGTGCCCGCCGTGGGAGCGGTCCTCGACTACGCACGAATCGTCAAGGAGCATTCGCTGCTCCGCAGCGTCCTGAAGGCCACGCGCGAGATCCAGGACGACGTGGCCGCCCACCGCGGCGAGGCGCGCGAGCTGATCGAACGCGCCGAGTCGGTCCTGTTCAAGATCGGCCACGACGGCGGCATGTCGGAGATGCGGTCGCTCGAGGCGATCCTCCACGACGAGATCGACAAGCTCGAGGAGCTCTCGAAGACCGACGTAGGGCTCACCGGCACCCCTTCGGGCTTCTCGGACCTCGACGCCCTCACCGGCGGGTTCCAGCCGGGCAACCTGATCGTGCTGGCGGCGCGTCCCTCGATGGGCAAGAGCGCCGCCGCCACGAACATCGCCGAGTACGCCGCTGTCGAGGCCGGCGTGCCGGTCGCGCTGTTCTCGCTCGAGATGTCCGAGACCGAGCTGGCGCACCGCTTCCTCGCCTCGCAGGCGCGCGTGTCGAGCGACGATCTCCGCAAGGGCCGCGTCCGCGCGGAGAAGTGGCCGAAGGTGCTGCAGGCCGTGGAGAAGCTCGCCCGAGCGCCGATCTTCGTCGACGACTCGAGCGACATGAGCGTGCTCGAGCTGCGCGCCAAGTCGCGCCGGCTGGCGGCGCGACACGGCCTCGGGCTCGTCGTCGTGGACTACCTGCAGCTGATGCGCCCCGAGGGCCGACCCGAGAGCAGCCGCGTCGAGCAGATCGGGCAGATCAGCCGAGGCCTGAAGATCCTCGCGCGCGAGCTCGAGGTGCCGGTGATCGCCGTGTCGCAGCTCTCGCGCGCGGTCGAGTCGCGCAACCCGCCGGTGCCGATGCTCTCCGACCTTCGCGAAAGCGGGTCGATCGAGCAGGACGCCGACGTCGTCATGTTCATCTATCGCGATGAGTACTACAACAAGGAATCCGAGCGGCTCGGGGAGGCCGACTTCATCGTCGCCAAACACCGCAACGGGCCGATCGGCGAGGTGTCGCTCACCTTTCTGCCGAAGTATCCGAAGTTCGCGAACCTCTACCGGGACCGCTCCGCCGAGCCGATGCCGCCGCAGGACGCGGCCGTCTAGCCCGCTCCGGTCCTACACTCGTTCGCGATGCCCGGCCTGGTGATCGTCGGCGCCCAGTGGGGCGACGAGGGGAAGGGGAAAGTCGTTGACCTGCTCGCCGAGCAGGCCGACCTCGTGATCCGCTTCCAGGGCGGCAACAACGCGGGCCACACGATCGTCCGCGAGGGCGAGACGTTCAAGTTCCACCTGATCCCGTCGGGAATCCTCTACCCCGGCAAGCTGTGTGCGATCGGCAACGGCGTGGTGGTCGACCCGGTGGTGCTCACGGGCGAGATCGACGAGCTGCGCCGCCGTCGGATCGACCTCAGCGGCCTCCGCGTGTCGGCCAACGCGCACCTGATCATGCCGTACCACAAGCTCCTCGATCAGGAGGGGGAGGCGAAGCTCGGGAAGCTGCAGATCGGCACGACCCGGCGCGGCATCGGCCCCTGCTACGCCGACAAGGCAGCGCGGCTCGGGATCCGGATGCAGGACCTGCTCGACGAGAACATTCTGCGGAAGAAGATCTATGCGGCGATGGAGCCGAAGCGCCTGATGCTGCGGCCCTACGCCAAGCTGCCCGAGCTCGACCTACATGCGATGACCGAGGAGTACCGCGTCCACGGGCACCGCCTCGAGCCCTTCATCGCGGACACTCCCCCGATCGCGTGGCGGACGCTCGACGACGGCGGCCTAGTGGTGTTCGAGGGCGCCCAGGGCGCGCTGCTCGACATCGACCACGGCACCTATCCCTTCGTGACGTCATCGAACACGGTCGCCGCGGCCGCCGGGCCCGGAGCGGGCGTGGGCCCGGGCGCGCTCGATGAGGTCTGGGGGATCGCGAAGGCCTACACCACGCGCGTCGGCGCAGGGCCCTTTCCCACCGAGCTTGACGATGCGCTGGGGGAGCAGATCCGCGACGCCGGCCGCGAGTTCGGCACCACCACCGGGCGCCCGCGGCGCACCGGCTGGCTCGACCTCGTGGCGCTTCGCTACGCGACGCGCGTGAACGGCCTTACCGGCCTGGTGCTCACGAAGCTCGATGTGCTCACCGGCGTCGACCCGCTCAACGTGGGCGTGCGCTACCTCGGCCCCGAGGGCGCCCGCTTCGACGACTTCCCGTATCACCAGTCGATCGTGCACAAGGTGCAGGGCGACTACGTGGAGCTGCCCGGCTGGCACGAGGACATCCGCGGCTGCCGCTCGGTAGAGGAGCTGCCCGCGAATGCCCAGGCCTACCTGGACTTCGTCTCGGACTTCCTCGGCGTTCCGATCGTGATGGTCGGCGTCGGCCCGGGCCGAGACGAGATGATCTGGACCGAGGCCGCCGAGCGCCTAGGCGCTCACCACGTGGGTTGAGCAGATCATGTCGTGCAGGCAGCGGTTCTGGTCGTCCCAGAGCGGCCAGAAGTAGTTCAGGAACCAGGGTATGAACGGGATGATCGACGAGGCGATCGTCACCGCGAGGCCCTTCACCCCGATCTCGCGCAGCGCCGCCCAGCCGAAGCTCATCGGCTCTCCACTGTCGCGGACCACGCGGATGTTCATCATCTGCTTGCCCCACGTCTGGCCGTTGTTCCGCCCGTCGCGCGCCATCAGCACCGGCGCGTAGATGAGCGCCACCACCAAAAAGGCGAGGAACCCCACGATGCCGGTGACGATCGCGCCGGTGTCGCTGCCCGCGGCGATGGCGATCACGACGACCGTGAGCAAGACAGCGGGGATCAGGAGGATCAGCCCGTCGATCAGAAAGGCAGCGAGGCGCGAGCCCCAACTCGCGAGCGGCTTGCCGGCCCACCCGGGCCCCGGCTGCTGCGCGATCGGCTGCTGCCAGCCACCCGCGGGAACGGGCCCTCCGTAGGCGGGTGGCCCCTCTGGCCCGGGTGCCGGCGGGCCGGGCGGCGGGGCCTGCGGCCCTGCGGGCGGCGGGGGCGCAGCCGAGGGCTGGTCGTCGCGCGGCTGATCGGGAGTGTGGGGGCTCTCCATGCCGCTATCAAACCAGCTAGGCCAGCCCGAAGAACAGGAGCGCCGCTATCCAGTCGACCCACAGGAGCCACAGCACGGCGCCGGCCGCCAGCACCATCGGGCTGGTCGTTCCGGTCTGGAACATCTTCGTTCTGTACTGGCTCTACCGAGACCTCGACGACCTGGAGTGGACCAGCGCCTCGTCCGGCCGCGCGACAGCTCGCAGTCGAGAAGCCTTCGGGTGCCGTGGAACCAGAAGACGAGCCAGAGCCCGAAGCTGAGCGCGGTGAAGCCCCAGGCTCGCCCGAGCCCGTACCCACCGCGTAAGGGTTCACGCGGCGGCGGGCTCCAGCACGATCTGCTCGCCGCGCCGGAGAAAGCGCAGCCCGAGGGCGAGAGCGCCGAGCATGGCGGTGACCGTGAGCGTGACCTGCACGCTCAGGAGGCCCTCGCGGCTCCAGTAGACGTCCTCGAGCTCCAGCAGCAGGGCCGACTCGTCCAGGGTCAGGCCCATGCCCACTCCGAACGGCACGGCGAGCCAGGGCTCGAGCCGCTCGTTTCGGGTCAGGATCCCGCCGGTGCCCGAGGCGAAGGCCAGGACGATCCCCGGTACGTAGTGGTGGATGTGCCGGTGGCCGACGCGCAGGTTGCGGAACGGCCCGAAGCTGCGCCGGCCGCGCAGGAGGTACGTCACCGAGCGAGCCAGGATGAAGGTCGTCGCGAACGAGGCGAGCAGGTTGAACATGGAATTCTCGCGCGTCGAGACCACGCGGTAGCCCTCGCGCGCCACCTGGGCGGTCTCCGCGACTGCCTTCTCGCCCGCTCGGATCGGGTGATGGGCGCCGCTGAGCGAGTGCGCCGACCCGCGCCGCCACACGCGGCGGAGCTCCACTGCCACGACGGCGCCCACGACCGCGGTCGCGGCGGCGCCGAGCACGAGCGTCCCGCGGCCCGGCTGGAGCGAGCGATGCCGGCGGCGGCGCTTCACCGCACCACCCGCGCGGGCACGCCCATGACCAGCGCCCCCGGAGGAACGTCCGTGGTGACCACCGCGCCCGCGGCCACGAACGCCTCCTCGCCGACCTCGACGCCGGGCAACAGGACGGCTCCGGCGCCGATGCGGCAACCGCGCCGCAGGGTCGCGCCGCGCAGCTCCATGCCCTCCGGCCGCCGGCCGGCCGTCGGGTCGTTGGTGAGGAGCGCGCCGGGCGCTATGAAGACGTCGTCCTCCACGACGGAGCGGGCCGTCACATACGCGCCCGTCTGCATGCGCACTCGCGCGCCAACGCGCACGTCGCAGTCCACGGACACCCCTCGCCCCACGACGGACTCGTCCCCGATCTCTGCGCGCTCACGCACGTGCGCCTGGTCGCCGACCACGCAGCTCACGCCGATGCTCGCGCCGGCGAGCACCACGGCTCCCGCGCCGATCGTGGTGCCGGCGCCCACGCTCGCCACGGCGCCCTCCTCGGGCGGCGCGGCGCTCGAATACGTGCCGAGCACGACCGGCTTGCCGATCACGCAGCCGTCCTGAAGCCGAGCGCCCGCTCCGATCTCCGACCCCGCGTGCACCACCACGTGCCCGCCGAGCTCGACGTCGTCCGGCAAATCGACCCCCGCGCCGAGCAGGAGGCCGGGCGCACGCTCGGAGGGCGTCAGCTCAGCGGCGGGCAAGGGACGCGCTCTCCGTGAGCGACCGCTGGAGCTGCTCGAGCACGCGGACCACTCGCAGCCCAGCTTCCCCGTCCGAGCGCGACTCGCGGCCATCGCGAACGCAGTCCACGAAGTGCCGGCACTCGATCCGCAGCGGCTCCTCGTTCGAGACTCGGGGCGAAAACACGTCGCCGGACCGCGCGATGTACTCGCCGTACGACGAGTAGTCCTCGTCGAAGCCCTTGTCGTAGACGGTGAGCTTCCGCTCGAGCTCCATGTCGTCGAAGCTCGCCATCCGCTTCGAGCCCACGACGGTGAAGCGCCGCTCCTTGTGGGGGTCCAGCCACGAGAGGTGCATGTGCGCCGTGAGGCCGGATTCGAAGCGCATGAACGCGAAGACGACGTCCTCCACCCCCGCCTTCACGTAGCTCTCCCCCACGGCCGTGCACTCATACGGCTCCTCGCCGGCCAGCCGCAGGATCACGGACACGTCGTGCGCCCCGAGCGACCAGAGCGCGTTCTCGTCCTGGCGGTGCTTCCCCAGGTTCAGCCGGTGCGAGTAGACGTAGCGGAGCTCGCCGAGCTCGCCGGAGCGCACCAGGTCGCTCAGCTGCTCGACGCCCGGGTGGTACTCCAGGAGGTGGCCGACCATGAGCACGCGCTCCGCCGAGCGGGCGGCGTCCACGACGGCCTGCGCCTCCTGCTCTGAGCGTCCCAGAGGCTTCTCGACGAAGCAGTGCTTCCCGGCCGCGAGCACGCGCTGGGCCAGCTCGGCGTGCGTCGGCACGGGCGTTGCCACGGCAACCGCGTCCAGCGAGTCGTCTGCGAGGAGGTCGTCGAGCGAGGTCGTGGCCTGCGCCGACGGGAACGCCGCTCCCCAGCGCGCGAGCGCCTCGTCGGAGGCGTCGCACAACCAGCTCAACTCGGCGTCCGGAAGCCTGTCGAAGTTGCGGGCGAGGTTCGGCCCCCAGTAGCCGAGGCCCACGACTCCGATCTTCATAGGCGCTGAGTGTAAGAGGCGAGCACCTCGCAAACGCGCTCGGCGGCATGGCCGCCGCCGTAGAGCTCGGGCCGCTCGGCCGGCGGAGTTCGTTCCACGGCCGCCAGCGCGGCGTCGCGGTCGAGGTCCACGAGTACGTTCCAGCCGCTCTCCACGGTCTCGACCCACTCCGTGGTGGCGCGCAGCGTCACGCACGGGACCCCGAGGAGATACGCCTCCTTCTGGACGCCGCCCGAGTCCGTGAGCACCGCGCGCGCGTGCCTGGCGAGCTTGAGGAAGTCGAGGTAGCCGAGCGGCGGCGTCAGCTCCACGTGCTCCGCGCGCTTCAGCCTCTCGAACAGGTCCGCCGCCTCCAGGCGCGCCTCGGTGCGGAAGTGCACCGGGAACACCACAGTCCGCGGCAGCGCCTCGATCAGCTCCACCAGCTTCGCCAGCCGCTCGGGATCGTCCACGTTGCCGGACCTGTGAGCGGTCACGACGAAGTACTCGCCCGGCTCGAGGCCTCGATCCTCCAGGATCCGCGAGCGCTCCTCAGCTATGTCGCGGAAGGTGAGCGAGACGTCCGCCATCACGTCGCCCACGAGGTGAGCCTCGCCCAGCGCATGCTCGCGCTCGAGGTTCGCGATCGCCGTCCCGGTGGAGCAGAGGAGCAGGTCGCTCGCGTGGTCCGTGAGCACGCGGTTCAGCTCCTCGGGCATCGACCGGTCGAACGAGCGCATGCCGGCTTCGACGTGCCCCGTGGGGGCGCCCGCCTGCGCAGCGGCGAGCGCGCCGGCGAGCGTCGTGTTCGTGTCGCCGTAGACGAGCACGAGCGCGGGACGGAGCTCCTCGAGGATCGGCTCGAGGCCGGCCAGCATGCGCGCGGTCTGTGCGGTGATGGTGCCCCCGCCGGCATCGAGTTGGCGGTCGGGGGCGGGCACTCCCAGCTCCTCGAAGAAGACGCGCGACAGCTCGTCGTCGTAGTGCTGGCCCGAGTGGACGATGACCTCGTCGCTCAGGTCGCGCAGCCGATGCGAGACCGCAGCCGCCTTGACGAACTGCGGACGGTTGCCGATCACCGTCAGGATCAGCCGGCCGACAGCTCCTCTTCGATCCGGCTGCGCAGCGCCTCGCGCACCTCGCGCGTCCGCTCCCCCTCCGGGAACTCGAGCTCCTCGATGGCGGCGATCGACTGGACCTCGCGGGTGGTGGAGGCGAGGAAGGCCTCGGTCGCGGAGCGGACGTCGTCCATGGTGCACGACCGCTCGATCACGTCCGCGACCTCCATCACGCGGTGACGGGTGATCGACGCGAGGATGTGCTCGCTGAGCGGCGGCGTGTTGATCGTCCCTTCGGGGTTAACCCAGAAGAGCGACGACGTGGGCGCCTCGAGCACACGCCCATGCGGCGTAACGAGCAGCGCCTCGTCGAAGCCGCGCTCCCGCGCGAGCCGCCCGCAGAGCATGTTCGCCCCGTAGGAGAGCGACTTGATCCCGTCGAGCACGCGCGTGGGCGCGTACTCCACCACGCCGAGCCTGATCCGCTCGGGCGACGGCGGCAGCGGCTCGGTGAGCAGCAGCCGGTGGCCGCCGCGGGTCAGGACGATGCGCAGGCAACCGTCGAATCCGGCGCCGCCGCGCTCCTCGAGGAGGGTCGGGATCTCGCTCTCCAGCTCGCTCCGCGGCACCTCGTCGAGCCGAAGGTTCGCCGCCGAACGCTCCAGCCGGTCGAGATGGTCCAAGAGCGCAAAAGGGCGCCCGTCGTACACGCGAACGACCTCGAACGCGCCGTCGCCCCGAAGCAGCCCCTCGTCCGTCGCCGGGATGGTGGCCTCCCGCGCCGGCATGGTGCTGCCGTCTACGCAGGCGAGCTCAGCGGTGGTGGTGGGGGCGGCGAGCTCGTCCAATGGGCCGTGTAGGAATCGAACCTACAACCTTGAGATTAAGAGTCTCCTGCTCTGCCAATTGAGCTAACGGCCCGGACGGGCGAGTCTAGTCAGTGGCGCCGGAGCTGACTGCGTCCAGAGCTTCCTCGCGGGAGCCGTGGATCGGGAAGACCCGGTCGAGGCCGGTGATCTCGAAGATCTTCGTGATGTTCTCGTCGGTGCAGACGAGGGCCAGCGAGCCGCCGGCGGGCCGCAGCCGCTTCACGCCGCCCACGAGCACGCCCAGCGTGGTGGAGTCGATGAAGGTCGCTTTGGACAGGTCGACGACGATCTGCTTCTTGCCTGACTCGATGAGCTCGACCATCCGCTCCTTGAACTCCGGTGCGGTGTAGAGGTCGACCTCGCCTCCGAGCTCGATCACATGCGTGGTGTCGTCTACGGCTTCGTCTTCGATGTGGAAATTCAATGGGTCTCCCTGCCTAGTCCGTTTTCTGGGAGTGGCCGCTCGCGGCCAGTAGCGTAAGGCATCGCTGCGCAGCGGGCACCGCCCGCTGCTTGCGCGAGGCTCAGCCGGACGGTTGTTGCGCCTCCGGCGGGGTCTGCAGCGTCTTGACCTGCTGCCTGACGGCCTTCTTCTGAGCCTGCGGGGCGAGCTCGATGGCCTTCTGGCCGGCCAGATCGGCGGTCCGTGTGTCACCCGCGCGAACCGCGATCTGCACGAGGTTGAGGTACGACACCGTGTCGTTTGCCTCCCTCGCGATGATCGCCGCCGCCTTCTGCGCCTCCTTGGGCCGATTCAGAGCGCCCTCGTCGTAGACCTGGAGCGCGTAGCGCGCCGTGTCCGCGGTCGGCTCGTCGGCGGCCTCCTCGTAGCGCTGCCAGTAGGAGCCGGCCTTCCGCAGGTCCTCGCGTGCGTCCTCCGGGAAGCCGGCGGCGCCGCTCTCGCGCTGGCTGACGGCCAGCGAGTAGTAGTCGCGCACCAAACTCTGGAGCACGCGCTCGTCGCGCGGGTTCGCCCGAAGGCGCTCCTCCTGGCGGTCGACGCGATCCTCGAGAGCGCTGTCCGTGCTCTGGCCGCCGCCGCCGCCCCTGAACGCGTCCACCAGGCCACCGGACACGTCGCCGCCGATTCCGAACAGCACGAGGCCGCCGCCCAGGAGCAGCGCAAGCATCAGGTACACCACCTGGACAACCCGGCGGCGGCGTCCTCTCAGGTCGAACAGCATGCGGGCGTAGGCTAGCTAGAGGCCCTCGGCCGCGGGCTCGTCGCTGAGGTGGCCCACGGGGCGCCCGAAGCGCGCCGCGAGCACGATGCTCAGCTCATAGAGCAGGTAGAGCGGGATCGACTCGAGCACCAGGGTGATGGGGTCGAGCGTGGGCAGGAGCGACGCGAGCACCACAATCGCCACGATCGCGTAGCGCCGGCTCTTGCGCAGCTTCTGGGCGTTCGTCACGCCCAGCTTGCAGGCCGCCAGCACGCCCACCGGGATCTGGAAGCCGATCCCCATGGCGAGCATCAGGAGCGTGACGAACGAGTAGTAGTCGCGCGCGCGAACCTGAGTGTTGAACTCGTCGGCGTTGAAGTTGAGGAGGAAGTCGAGCGCCGGGGTGAGCACGACGAAGTAGCAGAACACCACCCCGATGATGAAAAGGACCGGCACCATGAGGAGCAGCGGCGTCGCCACCCGCCGCTCGTGGGGGCTGAACGCCGGCAGGATGAACGCGTAGATCTCGTAGAGGATCACCGGCATGGCGATCAGCAGGGCGAAGTAGGCCGAGTTCGTGAGCGTCGTGTAGAAGGCCTCGGCCGGCCCGAGGGTGATCGGCTCGACGCCGTCCGGCAGCGGCGCGTTCACGATCTCGAGGACGAGGTGGTTCTGCCAGCCGGTGAACGCCCACGCAACCACGAACGCGAGCGCGGCAACGATCAGGCGGCCGCGCAGCTCGTCGAGATGGTCGACGACCGACAGGCGGTCGTCGTGGGAGATCGGGCGGATTCGCCGCGCCACCTAGGCGGCTCCCGCGGCTAGGGCTTCTGCTCGCCGGCCGGCGCGACCTTGGTCGGCTCGGGCTTGTCGGCGGAGCCCTCCGGCAGTTCGTCCTTGTCCTTGCCCGTGACGGAGTCCTTGAACTCGCGCATCCCGCGCCCGAGCGAGCGGCCCAGATCGGGCAGTCGCTTCGGGCCGAAGACGATCAGCACGATAACGAGGATGATGATGATCTCTAGAGGCCCTGGAGTCCACATGGCTCAGTCAATGGTAGCTGCGAGTATGGCGCCGTGGTGAGTTCTGTTCTGTCAGACGGCACGATCCGCCGCCTGGTCGAGGAGGGGCGGATCAAGATCGAGCCCTGGGATCCGGCCATGGTCCAGCCGGCGAGCGTCGATTTGAAGCTCGGCACGTCGTTCCGGGTCTTCCACAACCACCGGCTGCCCGCTATCGACCTGTCGAAGCCGCCCACGGGCGTCACGGAGCACGTCCAGATCGAGGACGACGCCAACTTCGTCATCCATCCCGGCGAGTTCGTGCTGGGCACCACGGTCGAGTGGGTGGAGCTGCCCGACGACGTGGTCGCCCGGATCGAGGGCAAGTCCAGCCTGGGCCGGCTGGGCCTGATCGTGCACGCCACGGCGGGCTTCGTGGACCCGGGTTTCGGCGGCACGCTGACCCTGGAGATCACCAACCTGACCCGCGTGCCGATCGTGCTCTGGCCCGCCAAGCCGATCGCGCAGCTGTCGTTCATGGCGCTCGATCAGGCGGCCGAGCGGCCCTACGGGCACCCCGACCTGGGGAGCCATTACCACGGGCAGCTCGAGGCCACGGAGTCCCGGTACGAAGGCGGTCCCTCGAGGACCCCGGAAACTCGGTGAATTTATGTTCAAGTTCGTCGTGGCGATTCCGATACTCCTGGCAGAGGATGGAAGAGATGGACCGGAACGCCGAGAACTCCCACTTCACCAAGCGCGTGACGCTCCCGAGCGGCAAGACGATCGAGGTCGTCTACTTCTCCGACGACGCGTTCATGGCTGATGCCATCGAGCCTCCGGCGCCCGCCGCCCCGCCCGCCGAGCCGCATCAGAACCTGCACATCTGCGTTGATTGCGACGCGGAGCTGGTCTACCCGGTTCAGTGGGAGGAGGCCGGCCCGGAGAACTGGAGCGTCGTGCTCCACTGCCCGAACTGCGACGTGTCCCGCGAGGGCGTGTTCACGCAGGACAACGTCGAGCTCTTCGACGAGGAGCTGGACCGTGGTGCCGACGCGCTGGCGCGTGACTACAAGCGCCTTATGCGCGCCAACATGGCCGAGGAGATCGAGCGCTTCGTGGGCGCCCTTGAGGCCGGCGCGATCTGCCCTGAGGATTTCTGAGCCGGCCCCTAGGCGTACCGCTCGACAACGCCGTCCGCGACCAGCATCAGCGCCGCCGTGCGCGACTCCGTGAGCTCGATCTCGCCCAGAACGGCCTTCGCTTCCGCCACGTAGGCGAGCGCTTGGCCGCGTGCCTGGTCCAGGGCGCCCGTTGCGGCGATGCGGTCGCAGACGGCCGCTGCCTCCTCGGCGCAGCGCACACTCCCGGTGAGTGAGGGATCCTCGCGGCGCGCGAGGATGAGCGGCAGCGTGACCGTCCCGTCGAAGAGGTCGGCGCCGCGCGGCTTGCCGGTGCGCTCCGGCGGCCCGGACACGTCGAGCACATCGTCGAGCATCTGGAAAGCCACGCCGAGCCGCTCACCGAAGCGACCCAGTTCGACCGCCAGCTCGGGGCGCCCCCCGAACAGCGATCCCAGGCGGCACGACGCCTCAAACAGGCCGGCGGTCTTCAGCCGGCACCGCTCCAGGTAGCGATCCTCCGTCACCTCGGGATCGAACGCGTCCTCGCGCTGCATCAGCTCGCCTCGGGCCAGGGCGGAGGAGGCCGTGGAGAGCGCCCGCACGGCGTCCTCGCTCCCGGTGGCGGCCAGCTCGGCGAAGGCGCGCGAGAACAGCAGGTCGCCCGTGGCGGTGGCCTCGCCCCGGCCACCCTTCGCGAACACCGTCGGCCGCCCGCGGCGCAGGTCGGCGCCGTCGAGCACGTCGTCGTGCACGAGCGTCGCCATGTGGAGCAGCTCCACGGCTACGGCGCCCGCCACCAGGCGGTCGTCGGGCTCCGCCGCGCACAGGAATACGAGCACCGGGCGCAGTCGTTTGCCGCCCGCGGAGAGCGTGGTCTCGGCGTGGCCGCCGAGCAGCTCGCCGTGACCCTGCACGATCTCGCCCAGCCGCTCCTCCGCCCGCTGCAGGAGGCGCGCCAGCTCCGGGCCGCCGGCGGCGAGCACCGCGCCGAGCTGTGCCTGCGCGGTGTTCAGCGCCTCGTCCCCGAGTGGATCGCGATGATGCCTCCCGCCGTGAGCAGCCAGCGGACCTCGTCGAGCCCGGCAGCGGCCAGGCGCGCCGCGAGCTCGTCGGGACCGGGGAAGCGGCGCACGCTGCTCGGCAGGTAGGTGTAGGCGTCCGCGTCGCCGGCCAGGCGCCCGAGTGCGGGAACGACGGTGTCGAACCAGGCTCGGAAGAACCACGAGAGCGGCGACTTCTGCGGCGTGGTGATCTCCAACACCACCACCCGCCCGCCGGGCTTGGTCACGCGCGCCATCTCCGCCAGCCCGCGGTCGAGGTCGGAAAAGTTGCGGGCGCCGAAGCCGACGGTCACGGCGTCGAAGCTCGCGTCGGTGTGACGCAGCTCGAGCGCGTCGCCCTCCTCGAAGGTGAGGCCGGGCGCCTTCTGGCGTGCCAGCTCGAGCATCGCCGGCGCGAAGTCCATGCCGGTGACCTGCGCGCCGCGGCGCGCGAGCTCCACCGCAAGGTCGCCCGTGCCGGTGGCGACGTCGAGGGCGGTCGAGCCCGGCCCGACCCGCGCTAGGTCAGCGGCCCGCTCGCGCCAGCGGTGGTGCATTCCCGCCGTCATGAGCGAGTTCATGCGGTCATAGACGCGCGCGATGCGGTCGAACATCGCCCTCACCTGCGTGTCAGGGAGGGTGCCCGACGCGGGTGAGGGGGTCACTCGCCCTTGAGCGACGCGACGTACTCGACGAGCTGATTGAACTGCTCGGGGTTCTCCTCGCGCATCTGCCGGTAGGGCGGCATCGGAGGAGTGGGATTCACGAGGGTCCGCGCGATCGCGTCCTTGCCGAGCCGCTGGCCGACCGTCGTGAGGCTCGGCCCCAGCGTGTTGCCGTTCTCGCCGATCTTGTGGCAGCCGAGGCACCCTGACGACGCCGTGACCGCCTGCCCCTCCTCCAGCCCCGGC
>DASQTS010000157.1:0-7762 GCA_035641775.1 Thermoleophilaceae bacterium | reverse complement strand
CAACATCGAGGAGCGCGACCCGGTCGCGGCCTTCACCGACAACGCGCGGCATGTCAGTCACATCCACCTCTCCGAGAACGACCGCGGCGTTCCCGGCCGTGGGCACGTGCCCTGGCCCGAGACGTTCGCCGCGATAGCGGGGTCGGGCTACGACAGGTGGCTTACCATCGAGGCCTTCGGCCGCGGGCTGCCCGATCTCGCCGCAGCCACGCGCATCTGGCGCGACCTCTTCGAGTCGCCCGAGGCCGTCTACCGCGAGGGCTTCGAGCACATCAGACGGGGCCTCGCCGGCGCGTCAGCCCCTGCCTAGGCTATGCGCGGGACGAGCGGCGCCGTAGTTGGACACGCTATAAAGTATTACCTGAACAAATCGTCCATACGTATGCCTGGAGACTTCCTTCATCACGTCCGGACCGGATCCGGCGAGCCGCTCGTGCTACTCCACCCCCTCGGTGCGGAGATGATCGTCTGGGAACCGATAATTCCTCGGCTGGCGGCGGAACGTGAGGTGGTGGCGCTTGACTTGCCGGGCTTCGGCCGCTCGCCGGCCCTTCCCCCCAGCGCTGAACCGACACCGCGAGCGCTCGCGGACGCGGTCGCGCGCTTTCTCGACACGCTTGGCTTGCGGCGTGCACACATCGTGGGTAACTCGCTCGGCGGTTGGATAGCGCTCGAGCTCGCGAGGGCCAGGCGCGCGCTGTCCGTGACGGCCTTGTCGTCCGCGGGCTTCTGGGCGCGGCCGCTTGGCGCGCGGCCCGGTCCGGACCTGCGGTCACTGGGGCGCGCCCTCCTGCCGGCGTTGACGGTGCTGGCCCGGACACGGCGGGGACGCCACGCGCTGCTGCACGGCTCGGTCGGACATCCGGAGCGGGTGCCCCCAGCCGCCGCGGCCCGCCTGGTCCACTCGTATCTGACGGCTCCGGCTTACTCCGCGGCGAACTCGCAGATGCGCTCGTCGGTCCTGTCCGGGGTGGAGGAGATCGACGTGCCGGTGACACTTGCGTGGGGCGAGCTCGATCGGCTCGTGCGGCCTCCACGGATTGTCCCTTCCGGCTGGCGCACGAGGGTGCTGCGCGAGTGCGGTCATGTCCCGACTTGGGATGACCCCGAGCAAGTCTCGTCGCTGCTGCTGGAGGCGAGCGCCTGACGGATCCGGTCAAAACGTCTCACCCGGAAAAGCGATTTCTGGAGGCACCACACCTGCCAGTACAGCTCGCGTACACCGACATGGACCCGCAGGAGGTGGGCAAGACCATCGATCAGGATGAGTGCGGGAACGCGGAGCGGCGCGCGCTGTTCGCGGGCCCGGGGCCGCCCATCCTCTGGATGATTGGCGACACGCTCGAGCGCCACGAGTGTCGATAGCCGGGCTTGGCGAAGAGGGCCTGCACGTTGGTGATCCGCCGCTCCATGAAACCCGCCTCGCAGTAGCGCAGGTAGAGCTCCCATAGGCGCCGAAACCGGCGGTCGTAGCCGGCGGCCTCGAGCTCTTCTGCGGCTGCGGCGAACCGCTCGCGCCAGTGGCGCAGCGTCAGGACGTAGTCGGCGGTCAGATCCTCGACGTCGATCCACTGTAGGTCGGTGCGGCGGCGCACGCAGCGCGCCATCACCTCTATCGAGGGCAGCGCGCCGCCGGGGAAGATGAATGTGGTGATGAAGCTCCTGCCAGCCTTCTCCACGTCGTAGGCGCGGTCGTCGATGAGGATCGCCTGAAGGAGGGCGAGCCCGTCGGGCTCGAGCAGGCCGCTCACGCGCTCGAAGAAACGCTCGAAGTTGCGCCACCCGACGGCCTCGACCATCTCGACCGCCACCAGCTTGTCGTAGCTTCCGCGCAGGTCGCGGTAGTCGCACTTGAGCACCGTCACTCGATCTGAGAGCCCCGCCGCGCGCACGCGCCGGACCGCCTCTCGGCGCTGCTCCCCCGAGATCGTCGTCGTGGTCACGCGGCAGCCGTAGCGCGACGCTGCGTGAATCGCGAGGCCGCCCCACCCCGTCCCGATCTCCAGCAGGTGATCGTCCGGTCGCAGCTCGAGCTTGGTGCAGATCGCGTCGAGTTTGGCGACCTGCGCGTCCTCGAGCGAGGTCTGCGGCGTCTCGAAGAGGGCGGACGAGTACAGCATCCGCTCGTCCAGCATCGCCGCGAACAGGTCGTTTCCCAGGTCGTAGTGCCGTGCGATCTGGCGGCGGCTCCGCCGCACGGTGTTGACGCGCCCGCCGCGCAGCATCTGGATGGGCCTCACCAGCACGGCGAACCGCTCGCGCAGCCTGTCGAGCTTGGCCGCGTTGCGGGCGGCAAGCCGCACCAGCGCGGTGAGATCGTCGGCGTCCCAGCGCCCGTCAATATAGGTCTCGCCAAGCCCGGTGCTGCCTCGAAGGAGAGCCCGCCACACGCCCGAGTCGTGCAGCGTCACCGTCACGCGCAGCGCCTCGTCCGGCGAGCCGAACGTGTGAACCGTGCCGGGCTCGACGATGCGCAGCGACCCGCCTCCGATCCGGCGCAGCAGCCGCACGACGACGACTCGCGCGAGTGCCGTCAGCGTGCCCGCTCCGGGTGCCGGAAGTACGGCGCGCCCTTCAGCTTCAGTCGCAAGGCGTGCGTGTAGATGCGCGCCCCGGCCACAAGCGTCGCGGCCGGATAGCGCCACAGGAGCCGGCGGAGCATGCGTGGGCCAAGTTCCCGCCGATGCAACGTGAGCGTCGCGTCGAAAGCCCGCTGGCCGTCGCGGATCGAATCGATGTGCACGGCCAGCTCGGCGCCGGGCTCGACGATCCGCCATTGGTACCGGTGGTCCATCGCCATGAACGGCGAGACGTGAAATTCCTTGTCGAAGCGTCCCTCGTGCACGCGGCCATCGGCGGCGCCTGGGAGCACGTAGGCGTGCCGCTCGCCCCAGGGCGTGTTCGTGACCTCGGCGACGACGGTCTCGACGTGTTCCCCCGCGGCGTCGTAGCAGAAGTAGAAGCTCACGGGATTGAAGCAGTGGCCGAACATGCGCGCGTGCGTCAGCAGGCGGACCGGCCCGCCGGACGCCGTCCCGGTACGCGACCGGACGAGCTCGCGCACCTCGCCGGCGAGCGGGCGCCGCGGGTCGCCGAGGTAGTCGGCGCGGCGGAAGCGGCCGAGTGCCGGTCTGCGCGCCGACCAGAGCAGGTGCCCGTCGAGCACATCCGGGAGCTCGTCCAGGTCGAGGAACAGCAGCGCGATCGGGTAGCGCAGCTCGTGCCTCACCGGCCGGTGGCGGCGGTGACGGATGACGCCCTCGTACACGCAGCTCGCGGACATCAGAGCTGCGCCCCGAAGCGCTCGCAAACACGCAGCGCGCTCACCACGCCGTCCTCATGAAAGCCCCAGCCCCAGTAGGCCCCGCAGTAGTGCGTGCGGTTCATGCCAGAGATCTCGTCATGGCGCTCCTGCGCCTTCCAGCCCTCGCTGGTGAACACAGGGTGCGCGTACGGGATCGTCGCGATGACCCGCTCGGGGTCGACCGCACCGGCGCGATTCAGGGTCACGCACAGCTCCTGACTCGAGACGAGACGCTGGAGCGCGTTCATGTGGTAGGTGAGGGTCGGCTTCCCGGTCGGCTCGTCCAGCAGGTGATAGTTCCAGCTCGACCAGGCGGCGCGGCGGCGCGGGAGCAGCGAACGATCGGTGTGCAGGACCGCCTCGTTTTGCTGATAGGGAATCGATCCCAGAATCTCGTGCTCGCGATCGGTGGCGTCCGCGAGCATCGCCAATGAGTGGTCGGAGTGGGTGGCGAGCACAATCTCATCGAAGGACTCCGGCTCCCCGCCGCGCGGCGTGACGAGCACCCGGTCTTGGAGGCGCCGCACCGACCTCACGGGCGTGCTCAGCCGTAGGCGGTCGGCGAATGGAGCGGTCAGAGTCTCGACGTAACGTGCCGAGCCGCCCGCGATGGCGCGCCATTTCGGCCGACCGGTGAGCGACAGCATCCCGTGGTTGTGGAAGAACGTGACGAGAAACCGGGCCGGAAACGACCACATGTGGTCGGGGTCCGCCGACCAGACCGCGGCCGCCTGCGGCACGATCAGCCGCCGGATGAAGCCGTCCGAGAAGCGCAGCTCGGCAAGCCAGTCGCCCAGCGAGGTGCGGTCGTCACCGGATTCCAGCAGCGCTCGCGCGTCACGGTTGAAGCGCACGTACTCGCCGATCATCCGCAGGAAGCCGGGCCGCGTCAGGTTGCCCGGCTGCGCCAACAGGCCGCGTGGAGTGCCCGCGTACTCGAAGTCCTCTGTCACCGCGCTGACGGAGAAGCTCATGGTCGACGGCGTGCTCGCGATGCCGAGACTCGCCAGGAGCCGCTCGAAGTTCGGGTAGTTGCGATCGTTGAAGACGATGAAGCCGGTGTCCACATCGAGCGTCTCGTCGGGCAGGTCGACGCAGATCGTGTTCGCGTGCCCGCCCGGGTATGAGCCCGCCTCGAAGACCGTCACCTCGTGCCGGCGGTGGAGGAGATGCGCGACCGTGAGGCCGGCGACGCCGGCGCCGACGATCGCGACGCGAGACCCTGGTTGCTCCATCACACGCGGAACCGTTCGAGAGCCTCGCGCCGCGCCTCCCGGTGATCCACGATCGGCTCCGGATAGTCGAGTCCGATCACGCAACCGCAGGCTCGCTGGGCTTCGTCGGGCATCGTCCACGGCTCGGCCAGGTGCTCGGTCGGGACCGAGCGCAATTCTGGGACGTAGCGGCGCACGTAGTCGCCGCGCGGGTCGAAGCGCTCTTGGTGGCGGGCCGGGTTGTAGATGCGGCGGAACGCGGGCTGGGGGTCCACCCCAACCGAGGCGATCCACTGCCAGTTGCCGTTGTTGTTCGCCTCGTCTCCGTCGATCAGGAGCTTCATGAACCAGCGCTCGCCCCAGCGCCAATCGATGCCCAGGTCCTTGGTCAGGAAGGAGCCCACGACGAGACGCGCGCGATTGTGCATCCAGCCCTCGCGGCGCAGCTGCCGCATCCCCGCGTCCACGAGCGGGTAGCCCGTCCGGCCCTCGCACCAGGCCTCGTAGCGACGCTCGGCGTAGCTCCACGAGATCGAGCCGCGGTAGCGGTCCTGGAACTCGGAGCGCGCGTTGCGCGGGTGATGGAGCAGCACGTGGTGGTAGAAGTCGCGCCAGCAGAGCTGGCGCCTGAAGGCGTTGGCGCCCTTGCCGGTCGGAAGGCGCTCCTCGATCTCGCGCGGCGACAGGCAGCCGAAGTGCAGGTACGGCGAGAGCCGCGACGTCTTGTCCCCGCCCAAAGCGTCGTGGGTGTCCTCGTACTCGTCGATGCCCGAGCGCAGGAAGCGCGCGAGCCGCTCGCGCCCCGCGGTCTCTCCGCCAGGCAGCGGATCGTCCACCTCCTGGCGCAGACCGAGGTCGGAGAGCGACGGCAACCGGCCCTTGCGGACCCGGGACGGAAGCGACCCGAGTGAGCGCGCTCGACCGAGCGGCTCGCGGCGTGAAGCGACGAGCCACCTGCGGTGAAACGGCGAGAAGACCGTGTAGGGCTTGCCGGCCTGGGTGCACAACCCGCCGAGGTCGTCGACGGCGTGGAGGCCGGGGTGCGCAAAGCAATCCACCCCGGCCTCGCGCATGACACGGAGCACGCGCTCGATGCGCTTGCGGGCGAAGGGGCCGGAGTCGCTCGAGAAGTGCATCTCCGTGGCGTTCGCGTCGCGTGCCAAGGCGGGTAGCTCGCGCTCGGGACTGCCCTGCCGGAACACCACGAGCCCGCCCAGCCGCTCGTCCAAATCGGCAAGGCATTCGAGCATGAACTGCGTGCGCGGCCCGGACACGTGCCGGCCCCGCAACAGCCGGTCGTCAAAGCAGAACACCGGCACGACCCGCTCGCGGCGCTCGAGGGCGGCTCGCAGCGCCGGGTGGTCGTGTGCGCGCAGGTCGCGCGTCAGCCAGACGAGCGCCGTCATCCGCGCTTGAACCCGCGCGCCGCCACGGCGTCGAGCAGGAATGCCGGCCCCGCGGCGAGCGCCTTGCCGAGCCGGCCCTTGCCGGGCGGCTGGAGCAGGTGCTTATCCTGCTCGATCGCGTCCACGATGCGGCCGGCCCATTCGTCGGGCTTCATCCACTGCCAGCCGGAGGGATCGGTGTGATCGTCCAGCCTGTCCGCGGCGGTCCGCAGCATGCCGGTGTCGACGCCTCCCGTGACGATCTCGAGCGTGGAGACGTTGGTGTCCTTCAGCTCCCGGCGCAGACACTCCGTGAACGCGCTCAGGCCCGCCTTGGAGGCTGAGTAGGCGGTGATTCCCGGGAAGCGGAAGTACGCCACGAGACTCGCGTGGTTCACGATCTTCCCGCTGTCCCGCTCCAACATCGCCGGGAGAACGCGCCGGGTCAGGTGGGCGGGCCCGGCGAGGTTGACCTGGAAGACGTCGTACATGTCGGCGATGTCCTGCTGCTCGAGCTGACCGGCCGTGAACGCGCCGGCGTTGTTTATGAGCACGTCGATCCGGCCGAGCTCGTCGCCGAGTTCGTCGCAGCAGGCGTCAATCGAATCCCGCGAGCCGAGGTCCATGCGCACCGGGATCACCGCGGGAGCCTGGGTCGGGCGCGCGTTGCCATCCCGTGTGCCGGCGAGCACGCGCGCGCCGCGGCTGGTCAGCTCGGACACGATCGATCGGCCGATGCCTCGACTGGTCCCCGTGACGAGGACGGTGGCCCTCTTGAGCCGCATCAGCCCTCCCGGGCGGCCAAGGCGGCCGCCGCTGCACCGAAGACGCCGGCCGCAGCCACCGTTCCAGGCTTCGCCTTCGGAGGCAGCTGATCCCCGTCTGCGATCAGGGTGGCGGCGAGATCGACGGCGTCTGAAATCGCGCACGCGGCGAGCCAGGGCCGCGCTGAGCCTCCGGACGCCGCCGCGGCCAGCGCGCCCGCCGACAGCACGAGGTCGCGGGCGCCGAGCCCGCGGAGAGCGACGGAGCTCGCTGCCCGGCCGGCCGACTCGCCGAGCCATGGCCTGGCGACGCGGCCCGGGGCGGCGAGCAGTCCGACGGCATAGGCAATCCGCAGCGATGCATAGCCGGCGACGAGCATCACGCCCGCTCCAGCGCGTCGGGGGAGTGCGCGGCCTCCCTGCCGGTCTTCGCGCTTACCACGAGGTAGCGCGGATCGTCCTTCGTCGCGGCGATCTCCTGGCCGCCGACCTGTGTTCTCGAGCGGAGCTTCCGGTTGACCTCACCGTGCGTCACGCCCTGCGACGTCTTCCAGCGAACCTTGTCGCCCTTCTTGAACGACTTGCTCACGAGCGCTGATCGGGTCGCTCGACCTCGCCGCGCCAGCCGCCGGTCTCTCGCCCTCGCCCCTCGAGAAGCTCCTTGAAGCGCTCGAGGTCTCCCTTCACCCGGCGGTCGGGAGCGCCGAGGGCGGCCCCGATCTTCTCCTTGACTCCCTCGGGGACGAAGTCCATCTGGACCATCACCCGGGTGTTGTCGTCGTCGAGCCGGTGGAAGGTGACCACGCCGGCGTTGTCCTTGCCGTCGGTGTTCCGCCACGCCACCCGCTCGTCGGGCCTCTGCTCGGTGATCTCGGCGTCCCATTCGTGACGGGACCCGCCGAACTCTGCGACCCAGTGAAGGTGCACGTCGTCACTCTGCGTGACTTTCTCGACGCCCTCCATGAACTGCGGGAACTCCTCGAACTGAGTCCACTGGTTGTACACCGCCGTGAGCGGTGCCTCGATCTCGATGGACTGCTCAATAGTTGACATCTGTCGCAGATACCCGGGAGATGGTGCAGAAAAACCTGTACG